>CAZOAF010000102.1:0-4044 GCA_964577775.1 uncultured Thermoplasmatales archaeon
TTGCTGCCAGCACGACGGTTATTGCCACCATCAAGATAACGGCTATGATGGGGCTCACACCGGTCGTGTCCTTCCACATTTTTCCTATTTTTTTACTTATTTTGGTCATGGTTTTTCACCAGACCTATATAGCACAGGAAATATATAAATGTTTCGCAATTTGCTGATATAATGCAAGCATTTTGATTACAAAAGGGTAAATTTGATGTTATGAAACAGGATTTGCAATGAGGTGGGTTTCTGTCGCCCCGGTTATTCCCACCTCTGTTGAATCCCCCGGTTTCCCATCCCTGACGAACACCGGCTTGTAGTTCTCCGTTTTTCCCACCATCCATTCCCCCTTCCTTTCGGTTATAAATACACTGCACGTTCTCCCCACATACTTCAGATTCTTCTCAAGGGAAATGCGTGACGCAATCTCAGTCATCTTTCTCGAGCGTTCCTTCGCCGTTTTTGTGTCAATCCTGCCGTCCATTTTCTTGGCATCCGTACCCGGTCGCGGGGAAAATCTCGTTATGTTTATCACATCCGGTCTGATTTTTTTCACCGCATCGCATGTCTCCTCGAACTGCTCATCCGTCTCCGTGGGAAAGGCGACTATCGCATCCGTTGCGATGGCAATGCCCGGTATTTTCTCCCTGAGTTCCTCGACCATATCCAAGAATTCCCCGACAGTGTATCCGCGCCTCATCTTTTCAAGTATGTCATCCGAACCGGACTGAAGGGGCAGGTGAACGAATTTGTAAACTTTCTCGCACGACAGAGAATCTATGACCTCGTCCATCCTCTTTCTCAACGAGAGGGGATGCATCATTCCTATCCTCACCCTGAAGTTACCGTCGATTTTACATATATTGTTTACCACGGACGCAAGCGAGTCGCCGGAGTCCATGCCGTAGGCGGCGGTGTCCTGGGATGTCAGCCGGACTTCCATGCATCCGTTCTCGATGGCATTTCTCGCCGTATTGACGATTCCATCTTCGGAATAGGATGTCAGGTTCCCCCTCGCCTTTTTGGTGATGCAGTAGGAACAGTTGTAGAGGCAACCGTCCGATATCGGTATGTTGACTTTTCTGCCCACCGCCATGGGGAGCATCGATTTGTCCGTCCGATGGAACTCCACTTCCCTTCCTTCCACTATGTCGGAAATGTGCTGTATGCTTTCCGGGGGCAGAAGCGCAGCATCCGGCAGGACGTTCTTTGCAGTATCGGGCATTGCGGACGCCATGCATCCCGCCACAACAACTCTCTTGCCGCTCTCCCCGAACACCTTCATCCTGTGGAGCATTCTCTGTTCTGTTCTGTCTATGACGATGCAGGTGAACAAAACGAGCACGTCGGCGTCTTCCATTTTGCCGACAATCTCATGCCCTCTCCCCTCCAGCACCCCTTCTGCAATTGACGCATCTCCCTGATTTGCCGCACATCCGTACGTCTCCACGTATACCCTCATCCTGACTTTTAATGCCCGTTGTCTAATAAATTTTGGGATATTGCGCTCAAAATACGAATCCGGCCTGCCTCCGTCGACAGGTATCATGGCCCCGTTTATGTATGCCGCATTTTCGCTGGACAGGAAGGCTGCAAGGTAGCCTATCTCATCCGCCGTGCCCAGCCTTCCGGCAGGAAGGGACTCTGCATATTCTTCCAGTGCCTCCTCCATGCTTTTTTCCCTCCCTTATCGCCACGCTCGTGGAGTAGATTATCCTTCCCCATCCGTTTTCCATCATGGCGGGCAGTACTGATTTTGTCAGATATACGGCAGGGTAGAGCAGGATACTTGCGGCTTCGTGCCAGTCAGCCATGCCTGTCTCCATAAAGTAGCCGGGTTTGGGGCCCCCTGCCCTGTGGAGAAGAAGAATATATCGACCCTGCCGATGTCGTTTATCCCGTCAGCCGCTCCCTTCAAATCGTCCTCCTTCGACATATCGGCGACAACGTACGATGCGGTTACGAGGGCGAGTTTGCCGTCGAGCCCTATATTCCTAATATACAAATATAAGGAAGATATAAAAATTGTATCACATTACCATGCCCATGGGAAAGACGGTTATTGAAAAAATCTTCCAGCGCCATTCAAACGGCGGAGGGGAGGCGGAGCCGGAACCCGGCAGCGTCGTATGGCTGGACCTGGATGTTCGCACGGCAAGGGATTTCGGCGGACCCAACGTTGTAAAGCATCTCAAGGGGAATTACGACGGCAACTACCTTGAGAACCCCGAAAAGACATTCTTCACCTTCGATTTGAGCGTCCCCGCAAAGACCATAAAATATGCGATAAACCAGCAGATATGCAGGAAGTTTGCCGGCGAGACGGGCATGGATGTGTTCGATGTCGATGCCGGCATAGGAACCCATGTTCTCATGGAAAAGGGAATCGTGGTTCCCGGCTCGACGGCTGTCGGAACGGACAGCCACTACAACATACTGGGAGCGATAGGCGCCTTCGGGCAGGGAATGGGGGACATGGACATTGCATTTGCGTTCAAGACGGGAAGGACGTGGTTCGAGGTGCCGGAGACCATGAAAATCAATGTGCACGGTACGTACGGGTGGCCTGCAACGCCCCGCGACCTGACTTTTGCGGTCATGAAAGAACTCGGCTCTTCCGGCATGCTGGGAATGGCTGCCGAGTATTACGGCGATGCGATAGATGATTTGAGCCTTGACGGCAGGATAACGCTCGCATCCCAGACAACGGAGATGGGGGGCATAATCGCGTTCATACCTCCCGATGAGAAGGTGTTGGATTTCATCAGCGGAAGGGCGGGCAGGAGGGTTGAGGGTGTTTACGCTGACAGCGATGCCAGCTATGCAAGGGAGGTTGACATCGACGTCGACGGACTCGAGCCCATGATTGCATCCCCGCCGAAACCCACGGACATACACCCCGTATCTGAACTGGAAGGAACCGAAATCGACTCCGTGTTCATAGGCTCCTGCACGAACGGAAGGTACGAGGACATGCTTGCCGCCGCGAGAATATTGAAGGGCAGGAAGGTCCGCAAGGGCGTGAATCTCCGCATAACACCGGCGACAAAGGAGGTCTGGATGAGGGTGATAAAGGAAGGCATCGTCGACATATTCATGGAAGCGGGCGCCGTTGTGTTCACCAATTCCGGATGCGGCGGATGCGCCGAAGGCATGCCCGGTCTCGTGGGCGAGGGCGAAGTAGAACTTTCCACGACAAACAGAAATTACAGGGGCAAGCAGGGCCCCGGCAGCATATATCTTGTCAGCCCCGCCACCGCCGCCGCCAGCGCCGTGAAAGGTTATATTGCATCTCCCGAAGAGGTGGTATGATGGAAGGGGAAATAATCAAAGGAAGAATATGGGTTCTCAGGGATGGAGAGGGCAATCTCATTGACGACATAGACACCGACATGATTTTTCACAACAAATATCTGCACATAACCGATGTGGCGGAGATGGGGAAGCATGCCCTTGGCAACCTCGAAGGATGGGAGGATTTTCCGGAAAGAGCGACGAAAGGTGATATCGTGATGGCGGGGAAAAACTTCGGTGCGGGTTCATCGCGCCAGCAGGCTGTTGATTGCTTCATCTCTCTCGGCATAAAGGCAATCATTGCCAAATCGTTCGGTGCCATATACAAGAGAAATGCAATAAACTCGGGGCTTGCCATATTCGAGTGGCCGGACATGGAAGAGGATAAATTCGGCGACGGGGATATCATATCCGTGGAACCGGATACCGGAATCGTGAGAAGAGACGGAAAGGAGGTCGGAAGGGCAAAGCCCATGTCGGAAGTCCAGAGAGACATATACCGTGCCGGCAATCTGTTCGAGTACGGAAGACGGCAACAAGACTAGGTGAGGTATATCCCAAATTTTCGGGTTTGCGCATCTATTCAAACGGCCCCTTTGCGCTCTCTTTGCATTCCCTGCAAACCTTTATTTCTACCTCTAAAAAATCCCTTATTCTGTGAGACATTTCCTCAATGTCTATGCCATCTGTGTCTATCTCATCCCATCCCATCGAACGGTAATCGCTCATATATATAATATATTTTCTAAATTTTTTGAG
>CAZOAF010000103.1:0-4037 GCA_964577775.1 uncultured Thermoplasmatales archaeon
AGACCTGAACGACCGCCCTTCCCTCGCCTATCTCCAGAACCTGCCCCAGTCTCTTCTCCCCCTCGGATGTTTTTATTCTGACAACCTCCCCGTACCCGACATCCTTTATGCCTTCGACTATCATCAGCGGGCCCGAAACCTCGCTTACCGTGTTATAAACAATTCCTTCCATTTTATCCCTCCAGTCCCTCGAATTCCTTTTCCATTTCCTTCTCTATCTCCTTGAATCTCTTCTCCCACTCCTCGTTGGGCACCGTCTTCATTCGCGCAATGCTCGCCCTGCATTTGAGTTCCTTGACCTTCTCGAAGTCGTGCCCGGAGGACGCAAATTTCTTCAGAAGCCCGTAGAATTTCAGCATTATGCGGAGCATCTCGTACTGCTTGTCCGCGGGGCAGAATGTATCGATTTCGTGATATGCATTCTGCTGAAGGAAGTCCTCCCTTATGGTTCTCGCCCCCTCCAGCACGGCCTTGTCGGAAGACGGCAGGGCATCCGGGCCCACGAGCCGTATGATTTCCTGAAGTTCGTCCTCCCTCTGCAGCAGCGCCATCGCCTCGTTCCTCAGACCGAGCCAGTTCTTGCCCACGTTCTTCTCCCACCACTCCCTCACACGGTCAAGATACAGAGAATATGAGCGCAGCCAGTTTATGGACGGGAAATGACGGCGGTCCGCCAAATCGGAGTCGAGAGCCCAGAATACCTTCACGATTCTCAACGTGTTCTGCGTGACAGGCTCGGAGAAATCGCCGCCCGGCGGCGAAACGGCCCCTATCACAGAAACGGAGCCTTCCCTGTCGTTCGAGCATATTGCCTTAACCCTTCCCGCCCTCTCGTAGAATCCGGCGAGACGCGAGGCAAGATATGCAGGATAACCCTCCTCTCCGGGCATTTCCTCCAGACGCCCGCTTATCTCCCTCAATGCCTCCGCCCATCTGCTGGTGGAGTCTGCCATGAGGGCAACATCGTAACCCATGTCCCTGTAGTACTCGGCAAGTGTTATGCCGGTGTACACCGATGCTTCCCTTGCCGCAACGGGCATGTTGGATGTGTTTGCGATAAGTATTGTACGGTTCATGAGTGGCTGACCGGTGCGCGGGTCCTTGAGCTCCGGAAAATCCCGCAGTACCTCCGTCATCTCGTTTCCGCGCTCCCCGCACCCTATGTAAATGATTATGTCGGCATCGCTCCATCTCGCAAGCTGGTGCTGGGATACCGTCTTTCCGGTGCCGAAGCCCCCGGGAATTGCCGCGGTTCCGCCCTTTGCCATGGGGAAGAAGGTGTCGAATACACGCTGTCCGTTTATCAGCGGCACGGTGGGCGGGAGTTTCTCGCCGAAAGGTCTGCCTATCCTGACAGGCCACCTCTGGAGCATGGATATTTTCTCCTCATCCTTCCCGACCTTGAGCACTGCTATGGTATCCTCCACCGTATGCTTCCCCTCCTTTATGCTCTTCACAACCCCTTCCTCGATGTTCAGGGGGACCATGATGCGGTGCTCAACAACCGGCGTTTCCTGCACGGTACCCAGAATATCGCCCGCACGAACCCTGTCGTTTTTCTTTACCGCGGGTTTGAAATCCCACTTCTTCTTTCTGTCAACCGAGAGAACCTCTATGCCGCGTGCAATGAAATCCCCCGATTTTTCCATTATGTCGGGCAGGGGACGCTGTATGCCGTCATAAATCGACGTTATCAGACCGGGCGCAAGCTCCACGGAAAGGGGCATGCCCGTATTTACCACCCTATCGCCCGGCTTCAGCCCCGTGGTATCCTCGTAAACCTGAATGGTGGCAGTATCCTCCTTGAGCTCGATGATTTCACCTATAAGCCCCTCCTCCCCCACCCTTACCAGGTCGTACATCTTTGCCCCTCTCATTTCCTTTGCCTTGACAACAGGCCCGGCAACGTTGTATATTTTTCCTTCTTTCATTTTATCCCTCATCTTAAACCTCAACTCCGACTGCTCTCCTTATGAGCTTTTCAACCGAATCTTCCCTTTCCTCGATTTTCCCCTTCTTGTCGGGAATCTCGACTATTATTGGCAGCTCCCTCTGGATTTTCACCCTTGCTATTTTCGCCGAGAGTCTGTCCGCCATTCTCTCGGTTATTATTATTATTCCCACCTCCCCATCCTCGACCAGTTCGTCAAATTCCTTTTCAACATCCCCGCCGGTCACGACCCTGCCCGCCCCGGCAAGTTTGAACAGCGCCGCAGTATCCTCGTCACCCATTACCGCTATTTTCATTCTACCACCATCAATTTCCATATCTTCTCCGCAGGCAGACCCTCGCCCACTCCCTTTGCAATCGCCTTCAGGTTTCTCGCCTCGAATTCCTTCTCGACTATGAAACGTATGCCCGGACCAAGTCCCATCGTATCCTCGAGGGCAATGGCGGCGGCATGACGTATGAGTTGACGGTCAAGCGCCATCTCCAGCGCGGAAATGCCCTCCCTCCCGTATGCCCCGATTGCATCCCTCAGCGGTTTTATGTATGATGTGCCCTCCAAAAGAGAGACTATTTCCGGAATGGCCTTTACCTTCATCATGTGCTCCAGCTTCCATGAAGGAAGTTCCCTTCCCTCGCCGAAAAGCATCTTCCCCACGCCCTCCATTCCGTAATACTTCGCCCTCAATATGGCCTTCAAATTCATCACGTCTGTCAAACGTTTCACGAAAACGTCCCTTGAATGTATGCACGAACCGGGAACATCCGCACTCCCGATATTTTTCACTATATTCCTGTCGATTGCATATTCCACTTCTTGAAACGGCGAACCTGACTCCACCAGCCCCCTTACCTCGTCCATCCCGGACGATGACAGTGCGGACAGCAATCCGTCCTTCCCGCCGCCTTCCTTTATTCTTTTCAGGAATTCTTCCGAGTATGGAGAGAAAACCCTCGCATCCTCCAATTTCTTCCCCTCCATGATGTTCCTGACCGCATCCTTTATTGCCCTTGCATCCAGCTTCTGGAGATATGCATCGTAGAATTTTCCCACCTTGTCCGGCGAGTCCTTGCGCGCCATCTCTATTATGCCTGCGAGAGAGTCGTCTATGCTCCTCTGGATTTCCCCTATGCTCTCACCTTCAATGACAAAATCCCTGCTGACAACGTTGTTCCTGAAATCCTCGAGATTCTTGCTTCCGATAAGGCGGGAAATCTCCTTCTCCTGCAGGTATGGGCTTCCTATCGCGTTGAACTTCGCATTCGGGTACGTGAATGCAGCTATGGCTGACAGGGAAGGCGCAAACTTTGCCACTGCCAGAACGCCGGCAAATGCAAATGCAATCCAGACAAGGGAATAGACGTCCATTTCTCCTACTCACCCCTCTCAAAGAGTTCGTTTGCAATGAGTATGCGCAGTTCGTCCATCTTTCTCTCCATTATCGACTCGAACGTATCGTCTATCTCCCTGATTCCGTCCTTGCTGCGTATGATGACGCCGCCTATGCTCTCGGCATTTCCCTCGACCTTTATGCCCATCTTCTCCGCAATCTTCCTGTCCTGCTCCCTCGACGGTACGACCACGCAGTCTCCCAGCGATTTCCTGCCGTTCTCCAGGAATCTTTTTACCGCCGCCTCGTATCTCTTTCCCTTCAGTTTTCCGAGTTCTTCCTTTGCCCTGTCCATGCATTCCTGTATAACTTCCTCCTTTGCCCGCATCTCCATTTCCCTTGCCCTGCGCCGTGCCGATGCAAGCATCTTTTCCTTCAGGCGGAATGCTTCCTTCTCGCCCCTCGCCTCCGCCTCCGCCGCCTCCTTCTGCGCCTTCTTCTTCGCCTCTCTGATTATCTCCTCGGCTTCCTTCCTTGCCTCCTCTATGATACCGTTTGCCTCGCTCTCGGCATCGCTTTCTATCCGCTGGATGAGTTTTTCTAGCGCCATGTTTAGAGCAACCCAAGTCCTGCCATCAGCAGTATCGCCACGAGCAGACCGAAAATGGCTATCGTCTCGGGCATGACGGTGAATATTATGCCCCTTGCTGCCACATCCGGGTTTCGTCCTACAGCGGATATCGACGAGGAGGCGACCA
>CAZOAF010000104.1:0-3965 GCA_964577775.1 uncultured Thermoplasmatales archaeon
CGCGGTCGCCCGCATAGAGGTAGCCGCCGCGGGGTCGGGATGTGCCTCCCGATACGCCCCCGACGTGTATGTGGATGACAGGAGAGTACCACCACGTATGCCCCTCCACCTCCTCCGTCCCGTCCGTTCCGTTGATAACCTCGTGATATGAACTGTTCGTCCTTTCCCGTATGATTCTCAAATAGGGATTGTCCCCATATACCTCCGGCGCAACGGTATCGGCGTATATCTGGTCGACCTGGGCTTTTGCCACGACGTATATGTCACTGGCATTTTCGGGGATTTCTATCTCCTCGCTCCATACAACTCCGTGTGTTCTGCCCCCCTCCGCCCCGTCCCACCCCGTACCGCCGACATACTTCCCGTTGAAGTCGTCATGGTCCTTGCCCACGAATTCGGGATTGCCCACAGGGTCGGGGGAAGTGCTCCACTGGACAGATGTATGGTCAACAACCATGCTTCCGTTAACCTGCCATTTTACCGTGACGGTGCTGCCGGCTGCCGTGTCCGGAGAGGATATCCAGCGCACGTATGGCTGGGCAATGTCTATCTGGTGCAGAAGGAACCGTCTTACCTCCGCCCCGTATCCCGGCACGATATCGTTCCCCATCTTCCATTCCGGCGGATTCTTCACGACCGAGAGCTCCGGGGAAATCCAGAGTATGCCGGCTCCGGGATAGCCGCCTGCCCCCTTCACGTAACTGCTCTCCGCGGGGTTTCTTTCGGTGTCGGAACCGTATGCCCATGCGGCGATTGCCCCCGCCGCCTCGTAACCGACCGTTGTCGGAATCGTTCCTATGTTGCCGGCATCCAGATTTCCACCGAAATTGCCCATGTACGAGCCCAGACGGAGGCATTCAGCATCGTAGAAATAGAAGTCGGGAGGGGCATAGGAGTATTCCTTTCCGGATATGGGGCTTGTCGCCCTGACATCGCTGTGTGTTGACGACCACGGGTAGAGGAGCATCCTCGCCCCGCCGTGAAAATCCGTTCCCACCCTTACCATATGATGGTCAACGAACTCCATCAATGTTTTCCCGTTCACGCTTTCCCAGCATTCCGGCGGACCGTACCTGCCCGGACCGTCGTAATCCGCCTCGCGGTTCAGATCCCAGTTGTGCATGTCGGTACGCTGTTCATGGTCAAATCCGTACGGATTCTGGCTCACTGCCAGATATATCTCACGATGGTCGACAAGCCATTTAAGCCAATCATTGTTTTTTTCAAAAGCGTTTCTCATGAGCCAGTCCGCAAACCAGTACATGCCCACCGTCCCGGCGGTCTCGTCACCGTGAGGGCTGCCCAAGAAAAGAACCTCCGGTTTGTGGAATCCGCTGCTCTCGTTGGTTATGCGCACGTAATAGATGTCGTAATCGCCAGCCTTTCCCGTATTGTAGAGTTCATTTGCCCTGAATACTTCGATGTAATCCGGGTATTTTTCCTCCAGACTCCTGTACCATGAAACGAGCTGGTCGTAGCTGTCCGGTTTCTGGTACCAGGAGCCATAGGCACCGGCATTACCGTCATGAAAAAATAGCGTACCTCCCGAGATGACGATAAAAAGCACGAACATCGAAATAACCTTTCTCGACATAAAACGGTAACCCGGGAAAACACTTAAAGATTGCTGGCTATAACCTTTTTAAAGGATGAGCGTATACCCATCTAAGGTGATTCATTGGGTAATGTTAGACCGACGTACATAAAGCGAATGGCAATCAAGCTGGTCAATCAGCTTCCGGAAGAGTTTTCCGACGATTTCAATGCCAATAAAGTTGCAGTGGACACGTATACCACCATAAACAGCAAAATAATGAGAAACCGCATAGCGGGATACATATCAAAAATGCTTGAAAATGAAAAAGGCAAAAATGAAGTCGAAGAAAATTGAGGAAGCAATCAAATCTATAAAGGAAGGAAATTTTGTTCTTGTTTATGACGCCGACGGGCGGGAGGAGGAGACGGATTTCATCATCGGCGCCGAATTCGTCAGCGATGACAGCATCTACCGCATGAGGCATGACGGCGGCGGGCTGGTCTTCTTGATGATTCATCGGGAAATCGGGGACAAACTCGGGCTGCCATACCTTGCCGATGTTTTCTACAGGTGTGCATCGAAATGGCCCGTGCTGAAGGAACTCATACCCAATGACATTCCGTATGACACGAAGTCTTCATTTTCCATCACGATAAACCACCGCAGGACATTCACGGGCGTGACAGATAAGGACAGGGCAATGACAATGCGCGAATTTGCGGGACTTGCGGGAAGAATAGGCGACATGAGCGGCACGGATGCCCAGCGCGCCTTCGGCGAGGAGTTCAGGGCTCCGGGGCATGTCCCGATATGCATGGCATCCGAGGAACTTCTCAAGGAAAGGCGAGGACACACGGAACTGTCGGTCGCCCTTGCGGTCATGGCAGGCATTACCCCGGTCACGGCGGGATGCGAGATGATGGACCACGGACACAGCCTCAGGAAGGAGGACGCCATCAAATATGCCGATGAAAACGGGCTTGTTTTTCTTGAGGGTCGGGAAATCGTGGAGGCATGGGAAGAATGGCAAGAGTGATGGCAACAGGCGTATTCGACCTGCTTCACATAGGACACCTGCATTATCTGAGGGAGGCGAAAAGACTCGGGGACGAACTCGTGGTCGTCATTGCAACGGACGAGACGGTCAGGAAAAGGAAGCACAACCCCATAATACCGCAGGATATGCGGCGGGAGCTGGTGGAGGCGCTCAAACCGGTGGACAGGGCGGTGATAGGACATGCGGACGACCCATTGAAAATAGTCGAGGAGATAGACCCGGATATCATAGCGCTGGGATACGACCAGGATGCTGGAGACCTCGAGAGGAGACTCAGGGAACGGGGAATCGGCGCAAAGGTCGTTAGATGCACCCGGTATTCTGATTACGATTTGAACGGCACACGCAAGATAATAAAAAAAATAGAGGAAAAGATAGAAAAAGACGAGCTGTATAAAGGTACATAATGAAAAAGATAGGTATTGCCGACACGACTTTTGCAAGATACGACATGGGAAGCGATGCCATAGACGAACTGAAAAGAAATGCCTCCGGGATAAAGATACAGAGATACACCGTGCCGGGAATAAAGGACCTGCCCGTTGCGGCAAAAAAGTTGCTGGACGGCGGCTGCGACATTGTAATGGCCCTCGGAATGCCCGGCGCCCAGCCAATAGACAAGCAGTGCGCGCACGAGGCATCGCTCGGACTGATTTATACACAGTTGCTCACAAACAAGCATATCATAGAGGTTTTTGTCCACGAGGACGAGGCGAAAAATGACGGAGAGCTGAAATGGCTGGCAGAGCGGAGAGCGAGGGAACATGCATTGAACGTGCTCGCCCTTCTGTTCCATCCTGAAAAGCTGACGGAGAAGGCGGGAACGGGGCAGCGCCAGGGATTTGAAGACGCAGGAGGGATTGACTGAGTGATGTCGAGATAATCCGGAGCAAGCGGAGGAAAAAGACGGTTCAGGCAAGGGAGGTGGATGGGCGGATATATGTTTATCTGCCGGAGGGGCTGAGCAAGGAGGAGGAGAAAAGATACGTCGATGAGCTTGTGGAAAAGGTGGAGAAGCGCAAGAGAAGGCAGAAGCTCAACGATGACGGCTCCTTGACCAGACGGGCGCAGGAACTGAATGAAAAATATTTTGATGGAAAACTCGAATTTCGCATAAAATACGTAACGAATCAGAGTTCGAAATCGGGGAGTTGCACGCCCGCTACAAAAACCATACGTATATCCGACAGGGTCGCGAACATGCCCCCGTGGGTGAGGGACTACGTCATAATCCACGAGCTGGCGCATCTCGTACAGCCCAACCATTCGAGGGAATTCTGGAAACTTGTGAATCGCTACAGATACGCGGAGAGGGCAAGGGGGTATCTCATTGCAGTTGGCATGGGAGAAGATGAAAGGGCATGATGTGAA
>CAZOAF010000105.1:0-3934 GCA_964577775.1 uncultured Thermoplasmatales archaeon
ATCAGCTATAGCATAATCGTTTCCTGATGATGCACCGTACCTATAAAAGCTATCAAAATGCCCTCTATTATTGTCGTGAGGAACGGCATGGTAAGAAGGGATTGAAAGGGCTGTGCGTTTATCGTGATTTTTATGAGCGTTTCCAGCGATGCGGAAAGAATGAGTCCGAATGCGAACAGAGAGAACGGAAGTATGACATAGCCCCAGAGAATTCTCTTCTCCCTGAAGTATACATCCGTGAATCTGCCTGCAGCCGAAATCATGATGGAGAGAACAAACCACCATACTATCTCGTCCATGAATCTTATGGTGTACTCGAACACGCCGTGGGGCGCCGGCTCCAGCGTGGACACAACGTTATATGCGGATACGATGGCACTGACCATAATGAACAATGCAAGGAGATTTGCAAACAGCGATATCTTCCCGCTTCTCAGTCCGGCATATATTTCACTACCCACGTTCTTGGCAAATCCCTGAAGGTGGAAAACCTTGACCATGAGATAAACCCCGAGAACTATCAGAATGGTGGCAAAGCCCGCCGTGGAAGAGCCGATAAGAGCAGATAACCCCCAGAGGAACAGTATTATCGCCACCGGAAGCATGAATTTCCTCTGCATTTTCTCATCTTCCATGAATCGCGATATCAAATAGTATGTCCCCTCAAGCGTCTTGCTCTGCTTTACCACGACCCTTTTCACCGCATCCACCTTTACCCTTGATTGTATGATGGGAAGTATGTATTCGTCTTCCTCACCGTCGGTTATAAGTATGACCCCCTCCGGCTTTATTTTATCCAGCACATCATCCAGTTTCTCTGCAATTATCCTGTCCGAAATGGGACCCACTTCCATGCATCCGCCCACGGTGGCTATCTCGACGTCGTCTCCCAGTTTGTCGTACGTCGATATGGCCGAAAACATGCAGTTAACATCGGAATCCTCCGGGTCGGCAAGTGCAAGCTTCTCAGCTGCCTCTATATTTTCTTTCCTGCCTATGACCGGAGATTCTATGCCTGCCTTTCTCCCGAGGTCATCGTCCCTGTCTATGCAAAGAACAAGTGTCTTCATCTCTGATAATTATCATTACATTGGTATAATAAGATTGCGATTTCTTTTTCGTATACCGTCATCTGTACCTCGGCAGTGCTGTCACCCCTCTGATTTCCTTCAGGCTGTCACGTCTCTTCCGGCAAGTTCCACCATCTCTCGCATTTCCATTTTACACCGCATCACTCCATTATTTCTCGGGGGGCGCCCGCCAGCATGACAAGGGCTTTTGCCTCCATGAAGTGAAGTTTCCCGGGGATAACGATGCAGTGGAGGGGCGGGCCGAAATCCATATCTGCGAGTTCTCCGGGGTACCCCGCACGGACGGTGGGGGAGGGCGATGACGCCCTTGCAACAACTGCCACGAGTGTTTTTTTACCAATTATGCCTCTTTTCTCCCTGTTCTCCATTTCAAGAAGCAGTTCTATCCCCTCGTTGGCCGTCATGAACTTATTCCCCACATCCAGCAGTACAAGTGTGTGGAGCCCCATTTCCATGTTTTTACTTACAACATCGTATGGCGAGGTCGGAAAGTAGTCCCCCTCGGGAAATGCAAGGGTTGTGGCCCTTCCGAATTTGTACGATTGGAGACCGAGCAGTCCCGATGCCGCCGTTACTATGCTTATCCCGTGCACGACTCTCGTGGCTATGCCTCTTTCGATTGCCCTCAACCTCAAATCGATGTGGGTGGTGGCTGTCATGGGGTCGCCGCCCGTCAGCAGACATACCTTTTTGTCCATCGCTTCTCCGAGAATGCGTTCCCCGTCTTCCACCTCCTCCCTGCTCAGCACTTCTATGCGCCCGCCTATGATGTCCTCCATTCTTTCTTTTGGCACGCCGAGCATGCTCGTATAGAATTCCGCAAATACCACATCGCATTCCCCCGCCGCCTCCGCCCCCGCAATGGTGATGTCCTTCTCGCTCCACAGACCAAGTCCTATGAATATGAGCTCCCCCGTAACTCCGGTCATTGCCTTTTAACCACTAAGGATATATATAAATTATATCATAGAGTTGTGATGGATACCGTCAGTGCCATGTGTGTTGCAGTGCCCCGCAAGAAGGCGGAGGAGGCGAGGCAAAGGCTTCTGGATGAGGGGATTCTACGGACGGATTTGAAGATAAGGCATGACAACAAATATGTTTACCTTCCCGTAATGGACGTAGCGGTCGGAATTGACGATTTAATCAGCATGGAATTCGAGAGAGTGAAAAGGAGGGAGAGTTTCAGGGATTTGATATCGGAGAAAGTGCCTGCCGGCATCTCCTCGTTTGATGTCATCGGCGACATTGCCGTGTTAAGAATTCCGTCCGAGTTGATGGAATACCGGGAGGATATAGGAAATGCCATGCTCTCCACGAACAAGAGCATAAAAGTGGTATGTGTGGACAGGGGCGTGAAGCAGGATTACCGTCTGAGGGATATAGAAGTCATTGCGGGTGAGAATAGGACAGAAACAACACATGTGGAGCACGGGATTAAGATAAAAGTGGACGTTGCAAAGGCATATTACTCCCCTCGACTTGCATCGGAGCGGAAGAGAATTGCAGATATGGTAAAAAAGGGAGATATTGTCATAGATATGTTTGCAGGGGTCGCTCCTTTTTCACTGTTGATTGCGAAGATGGCAAAACCGTCACGTGTTTATGCAATAGACATAAACCCGGTTGCGGTAAAATATGAATCCATGAACGCAAAAGAGAACGGTGTCGGTGATATCGTGGAGGTGATGGAAGGCGATGCAAGGGATGTCGTTCCGTCACTGGGAAGGGCGGACCATGTAATAATGAACCTCCCTCACAGCGCCCACGAATTTCTCCCTGTTGCAATAAACGCGGGAAAGATGGTACACTATTATGAGATAATTGAAAAGAGCAAAATAGACGAAAGACTGGAACGGCTCGAAAGCGAGGCAGGGAAGGATGGGAAGAAGGTAAATGTAAAAGAATGGAGGGTGGTGGGAGGCTACTCACCGTCAAGAGTTAAAATAGGGGTGGACATGGTCATATGTTGAAATATTTGCCCGAACTCTCAAGAGAATATGCCATGAGTTCCGCACCTTTCTTCAAATCGTTCAGGTCAATTACCTCGACACCCGAATGCATGTATCTGGCTGGCACGCTTATCACGCCGCAAGGTATGCCTGCCCTCGTGAGATGTATCGCAGTTGCATCTGTTGTGCCGCCCGAAGATACATCAAGCTGATAGGGGATACTTTTCTTCTCCGCGGTTTCCTCTAGCCATTTCATGACCGACGGGGGCGTTATCAATCCTCTCCCCGATGCGTCCGTAACCGTTATGACGGGTCCTTCCCCGAGTTTTATCGAAGAGTCTTTTTCTTTCATTCCGGGATAGTCACCAGGTATTGCCGTCTCGCTCACCACGGCAACATCCGGGTCAAGCCCAAAGGCAGATGTCTTCGCCCCCTTCAGTCCAACTTCCTCCTGAACGGTTCCGACTGCATATACTGTGACATCTGTTTTTGTCATCTTCAATGCCTCAATCATCATGGCCACTCCTGCCCGGTTGTCCATTGCCTTGCCTGTGACCCTGTTTCCCTGCAATTCCCTGAATTCCCGGTCCAGTGTTATGGGAGTACCCGGCCGTATCCCGAGTTTCTCGACCTCGTCCCTGTTGCTCGCACCTATGTCTATGAACATATCCTTTGCATCCACCGTCTTTTTCCTCTCCTCGCTGTCCATGAGATGCGGGGGCTTGGAGCCTATCACCCCGTAAATATCACCCCTTTCCGTATGGAGGACAACACGGTTGTTCAGCAGGGTCTGGTCGAACCATCCCCCGAACTTCACGAAATTTATGAAACCCTTCTTGTCTATGTATTTGACCATGAGTCCTATCTCGTCCATGTGGGCTGCAATCATGA
>CAZOAF010000106.1:0-3903 GCA_964577775.1 uncultured Thermoplasmatales archaeon
AGAACCCGACCCATGTGTACTATGATGACGGCAAGTATGATGTGACGCTGAGAGTTATAGACAACAACGGCTCCAATGATTCCGTTACAAAGCAGATAACGATAAAAAACCGCCCTCCGGTGGCGGATGCGGGCCCCGACCAGATGGTGAATGAAACGCTGGTATCATTTGACGGCTCGGGTTCCAGCGACATGGACGGTGCAATAGTTACATACGCATGGAAATTCGGTGACGGCAAGACAGGAACCGGAGAGACCCCGACCCACAACTACAGCGGTGACGGCAAATACGTCGCAACCCTGAATGTGACCGACGACAGCGGGGCGAGTGACGAGGATACGTGCAACATTACGGTTGATACCGTTGCACCCGTTACAAATGCCTCCCTCAACGGCACCGGGGGGGACAACGGATGGTACACCAGCAATGTTACCGTCACGCTGCTGCCGACCGATGCAACTTCGGGAGTGGATACAACATACTACTCGATAGACGGTGGCAACTGGACGGAATACAATTCATCCTTCGTGATTTCAGATGACGGGGAGACATCCATCGAATTCTACTCGGTTGACAAGGCGGGAAACAAGGAAACCGCAAGGGAAGTAACGGTAAAGGTGGAGAAATCGCTGCCGGGAATATCCATAGCCAAACCGAAGGAGGGCTATTTCTATTTCTTCGGCAGGGAGCTGTTTCCGACCGTCAGGGACAGGACAATAATACTGGGAAGAATAACGGTGGAGGCAGATGTCACCGCCGCAGCCTCAACGATAGACAAGGTTCAATTCTACGTTGACGGGGTCGTCAAATACAACGTATTCCAGTCACCTTACACCTGGAACTGGGGGATGGCATTAGGAAGGCATACGTTGAAGGCAGAGGTCATCGATTTGGCCGGCAATACTGCGAGCAAGGAAATCGATGTGACGATATTCAGCATACTCCCCGGCAGAAACAATGCATACAGCGAGGACAGCACACACGATATGGCATAAGCCGGATTCCTTACCCAACTTTTTAATATCCAATACATTATTCCATGGAGGGGCCCGTGGGGTAGCTTGGTATCCTTGTGGCTTCGGGCAATCCTCTCCCGAGGGAGGGATTAGAAAAAGCCATTGACTCGAGTTCAAATCTCGACGGGCCCATACAACAATTTTTTTAAATCGCTTCGGGATAAACATCCAGCGGGCGTAATCTAGCGGTCAGGATTCAAGCTTCCCAACAGCCCTTTTCGCACGCCGGCGGAAAGAAAGGGGAAAAGCTTGCTGCCCGGGTTCGAATCCCGGCGCCCGCATTTCTTGCATCCAAAAGGGAAATGATAAATATTGCAGATATGATATGATGTCATGGCAGGGGAGAAACTGCTCGTGGTATCAGTTCTCGTTATGATGCTGCTGCCCGGATGCATCTCGGATTCCGGAGGCGGCGCTGTTTCAGTGAAGGTTCTGTCCGTCGGCGAGAAAGGCATGGTCTGCAGTTTCGGGGAGAGGGTAACGTTGAACGTGACGGTGAAATCATCCGTTTCGCTGGACAACGTCACGGCGAAAATAACCGGATTGAAGAACAAGCTGAACCAGATGAAGCTCCGCAAGTCGCAGGTCGTAGAACTTGCCAGTGGAATAAACGTGATTTCATTTGCATGCAGGATACCCACATGCTCGCCCTGCAACCGCCTTGACCCGGGCGTTTACTCCGTCAACGCGACCATTTCCCGCAACGGCGAACTCCTGGCGTACGGTTCGGGAACCATGGAACTCAAACTATGAACCGCAGGATAGTTGCAGGTGTCATCCTGCTGATTCCGCTTTCATACATATACGGGCTTTCCGTTCTCTCCATTTTCATGGGCGGGCAATCGGCTGTCACGCCGTTGTTGCTGTTCGTATCGCTTGTGGTGAACCTGCTCGTGATGGGCGGTTCCTCGATTCTCTGCGTGCGCGTTCTTTACGGCGGAGGGGCGGGGAGGGTATTCCGCAATCTGTATTTCAGAAAGGAAGGCGCTATTCGTTCGGCTGTCACGGGAATATTCGCAGCCGTGGCATTTCTTTTCATTCTGTCCCTTGCCATTTATGCCATTCAATCCACGGGTTACGAAACGGAAAACGGGATGGCTGACGAGATAGCGGATAGCATCACCCTGCCGCTGCTGTTCGCCGTTCCTTTGCTGTCGGCATTGAGTGAGGAGATGTTCTTCCGCGCATTTCTGCAGATGAGGCTGGCAAAATACGGGCAGCCGTTTGCAATAGTCGTCTCATCCGTGCTTTTCGGCATTGCCCATCTTTCGTACGGCAATCTCCTGCAGGTGGTGGTCCCCTTCATATTCGGAATCGTTCTCGGGTATCTCATGATGAAGAACGAGAATATCGTCGCCCCCTTCTCCGCCCATTTCGCATTCAATTTCATACAGCTTGCCGCCGTCTTCCTTTCCTAGAAAAAGTGATAAATGCCGTTCCGATACCGTGCCATGGACGCGCTTGTTCTGGGCGGGGGGAGGATGGGGCTGGCAATTGCATATGATATGGCAAAAAGCGGTGCGGATGTTCAACTGGGAGACGTGAACGAAAGATGCATGGAAAAATTGCCCGTGATTTCGGATATGGTGGAATTCCTCCGCATCGACGCCTCGGACGTCGGTCAGGCAGGCGAGGCAATGAGGGGGAAGGATGTTGTCATAAGTGCCCTTCCCTACGACTTCAACTACGGCATGGCAAAAATGGCGATAGGGCACGGGGCGAATTTCTGCGACCTCGGCGGAAACATAGATATCGTGGAGAGGGAGCTTTCCCTTGACGGTAAGGCGAGGGAGGCGGGGGTGGCGGTCATACCCGACTGCGGGCTCGCCCCCGGCACCACCAACGTTATTGCGTCCCACCTCATCGAAAAGACGGATGCCAGTGAGATGCATATCCGTGTCGGGGGTCTTCCCCAGAAACCGAAGCCGCCGCTTGGCTATGCCCTCGTATTCTCCGTTCACGGTCTGATAAACGAATACATAGAAAAGGCAAGAATCATCAGGGGCGGGGAGGTGGCGGAGGTGGAATCGCTGACCGGCATAGAAAGCATATCTTTCGACAGATACGGATTCGGTGAGCTTGAGGCGTTTTACACGTCCGGCGGTACATCCACCCTGCCGGAGACGTTCAGGGGCAGAATAGACGAACTGGACTACAAGACCATAAGATACAGAGGGCACTGCGAGAAGATAAGATTTTTGAAGGACATGGGATTTTTCGAGGGGAACAACCGCCGTTTCACCGAGAGAATCATGGAAAAGGCGCTTGGCGGCGCAGCAGGCGGTGGCGGGGAGGGCGGTGGTGGTGGCGCATCGGGGGGCAATGGCATGGCCGGAGATGTGAGGGATGTCGTTCTCGCCCGCTGGACGGCTGCCGGTGGTGGAAGTGGCAGCGATACCGTTTCCATGGACATGGTGGACTATTACGACGAGAAGGAGCACATATCCTCGATGATGAGGACAACGGGATTCCCGACATCAATCATCGCCCGGATGATTGTGAACGGAGATATCGAGGAAAAGGGAGTCATGCCGCCGGAAAGATGTGTCCCGCCCGAGAAGTTCATCAGTGAATTGGGGAAGAGAAACATAAACATCAGGGAGACGGAGAGTCGGTAATCATATTTTTTATGATGCTTCTTGCTTCCCCGACGATGTAGAGCGAGCCGGTTATGCATATAATGTCGCCATCACCCGCCATATCAACCGCCCTCTCTATCGCGTCACCGACATTTTTTGATTCGATGCATTTCCGTCCGGATTTCCTTACCATGGCGGCGATTTCATCCGCCCCGGCCGCCCTCCCCCCGCCTATGCCTGTGGCTATTATTACCGCCTTATCACCGTCATTCCCATCCTCATTTCCATTACCTTCCCCATCATTTCCT
>CAZOAF010000107.1:0-3828 GCA_964577775.1 uncultured Thermoplasmatales archaeon
GTATGGTCTGCACGCCGTGGGAGTCCTTGTGGGTGATGAGCGGCTGGAGTGCAATTGCAAATTCCGACGGTGTTACGATGAGCATGTCATATCCGTCCTTGGATTGCGACATCTCGTTTATTGTTGTCTCGGATGTCATTTTCTGCACATAAACCCCTGAAAGCGGAGCGGAAGACAGAATTCCCACAAGCACCACAGCCATAACTATAACAAATTTTCTTTTCATGCATCCTAAATACAAAATATGTATAAAACTATTTTTGATGGGGAAAGTCGGGTGATTCCTCATTCTGTTTTATTATCTTCGCCTACCATCTCCTTTATGGTTTCCTCGTCCGTTATTTCCTTTCCTTTCTTCTCCTCCTTGAATAGCCTCCAGTGCATCTGATGGTGTTCAAGTGTCAGCACATAGACAACGCTTCCTATGCCCGTCCATACAAGCAGAAGTATGAAGCCCGGCATCGCACCGTCAAGGCGCAGTATGTACCCGAAGAAAAGGGCCGAAGTGAGCATACCGAGCAGGGCAACAATCCACATCCCTCTGAATTTTAATTTTGCCTTGGCGTAAATCTCCGGATGTTTGTACGGTAGAATCAGTGCGGAGGTCGATATTGCAATGTAGATGAGCAGTATTGCCATGTTTATCATGATTACCGCATTCATGAACTGCTTGGCAAGAAGAATTATGGATATCGCCATCACACCGTTTATGAGCAGGGTCCATTTCGGTACGCCGTACTTGTTCAATTCCGCAATTTTCTGGGGCACTATGTTATCTTTCGCCCATGCAAAAGACAGACGGGAGGAAGCAAGTATATTCGGATTTATGTCGGAAATTATGGCTATCGAACCCGCAAATGCAACAAGAACCGCTATGAAGGATGGCAGAAAGTGGGATGACACGTCGGGGACGGAACCATTCGAGAAGTCGTATGATGAATAAAACGATGGTGACATGGAACCGTATGTTATCAAAGCAACAAGTATGTAGATGACCGATATCATAATCATTGATATTATTATCCCCTTCGGGAGTGTTTTCTCCGGTTTCTTGATTTCCCCTCCCACATTTGCAATCGCCGCAAAACCGAGATAGCTGAAGAATATCAAACTGCTTGCCTTTGCAATATCCGATAGATTGTAATCCATGGAGTGGGTGAGGTTGCCCATGTTGACCTCCGATATGCCGAACAGTATGAATGCAGATATGCCTATCATGAGCAGCACGAACATCACCACCTGTATCCTGCCAAATGTTTTGACACCGACATAATTTATCATCAGGAATATAACCACGAGAATGATGGAAATTGCAGTGATATTGTCCGCGATGAAACCGGAAACGGCGTGCATGTTCAATATGTCGAAGAAGTTGTTTATCAGAACCATGTCGCCGACAGCCATTGCCGCAATTGTGGCTATCATGGCAAACCATCTTGCCCATGTTGTTATGAATCCTATGAATGGGTCGACTATCCTGCTCACAAACACATACTCCCCGCCGGATGAGGGCAGAGCGGATGACAGGACGGCATAGCACAGTGCCATGAGAAATGCGGGCAACGCCGCAATCATGTACGAGAATATTATCGAGGAACCGACTGCCACCTTGCTCTGTATCTGTATGGTTGATAGGAATAGCCCGCCGCCTATGACCGCGGTTACCACGGTGGCAACCACCTCCTTCAATCCGAGTTCCCTTTGAAGTTCCTGGGTCATTTCCGTGCCTTGCCGCATGAATTGAACATTCAATATAAATTTATCCTTTTTCGGATGCATGAAAAATAGTGAAAGAAATATAAAGTATGACTTATTTACAATAGGAAATGTTGAATGAGGAAATTCTCCTGAACCCCAACGAGCCCAATCCGGGCTTCATGATTCACAAGGACGAGGCAAGAAAGGTCATACTGAAATCGATAGCCGGAAAAAGCGAGTGTTTCTGGGTTCTGGGGAAGACGGGCATAGGAAAGAGCACGTTCCTTCTGTGGATAAATGAATTTGCGCCCGTTTACAGAGTCGAGCCGATAATGGTTCACGGCGGGGAGAAGCTCACGCTGGAGGAGTTAAAGACGAAGGTGGAGCAGACCATAAAGCCGTCGTTCTTTTCGAGGGTTTTTCTCAGGAAGAAGGTCATAGAGCGTCCCGTAATACTTCTTATAGACGAGGTGGAGTACATAGTGGATGATAATGTATTTCAGTATCTCATAAGCAAGCTCGATGACACGGATTTGCACATGTCGGTGGTTCTTGCATCCGTGGATATAGTGGAGGATGTGGTGAAGAACCATCTCAAAGGCAGGGATATCGAGAAAATATACCTGGAGATGCCGCCGTCCGAGATTCTCATGGACATGATAAGAAGGAGGATAGAGGCGGCTGGCGGGGAGGGATTCAAGCCGTTCGGAAAGCAGATGGTAAGGGATGTCATCGAGTCATCTACCACGATAAGGGAAGTCTTGAAGAAACTTGAGGATTCGATAAGGTGAGTGAATGAGCAGAAAAATAATGGTTGTCGATGATGAGTACGAAGTTGCGGATATAGTCAAAAAAATGCTGGAATCCGAAGGATACGAGGTGATCACCGCCAGCGGCGGAGATGAATGCATCGAGAAACTGGAAAAAGAACATCCTGATCTGATCCTGCTGGATATAATGATGCCCGGCATGGACGGATGGACCACGCTCAGGAAAATAAAAAGCAACGAGAAATGGAAGAACATACCCGTATCGATGCTGACCGCCCTCCCCCTCACTCCCGACGACACGAAGGACAAGCCGGTTAATAACATAGAGAACTACATAGTGAAGCCGTTTTCAAAGAAGATACTCGTGCAGAAGGTGAATGACATACTCGATAGGGAGAAGGAGATAAACGAGATGTACGAGAAAATCAGGAAGGAGGTCGGGGAGGCGGAGGCCGAAGAATACAAGCGTCTGTCGTTAGCCGTCAACCGTCATAGAAGGTTGATAGGTGTAATAGTTGATTCCACTGTCAGCGAGTTGAAGGAATCAATAAAAAATCTGGTAATCAGCCAGAAAAGGATGATAGAGGCCATGAACAAAAAGATAAAGGAAATAGAGGATATGACCGAGGAAGCCCTAAAGAAAAAGGGAGATGATTCTGTATAGTATATCGCCCAGGACAAATGATATGAAATAGCCTGCGGTGAGGGGTATGAGGAATGGAATTTTTGGCGTTACCCATATCTCGTCGTCTCCAAAAACGGAAACATCCACGTCCTGCTGCGGCATGATGCTCTTTTTCCTTTTTCCATCCTCGATTTTTTCCATGGGCCAGACGAATTTTTTCCCTATTTCGCTTGCCTTCATCCTGTACCCCAGAAGGGAGAAGGGAAATTCGACGATGCCGTTTTTGAGATTCCAGAAAAGCAGGGCAAGCGGTATGGCGAGGTAAATCAGAAGTGAATTTATGAATACCGTCATCGCAAATGGGAGTTCCACCACCGGCACCCAGAGGGGCAGGCTTCCGGTATGCGGAAAAATCGGGGCAAGAATCGCTACGGCAAGCAGGGCCTTTGCATCGGCTCCTCCCATTCTGAGAAGCATCACGAGAAAGGAGAAGGGCAGCATGAAAAGTACGGAGATGAGGAGGTAGAACGCCATTTTTGAGGGCGGGTAGGCGGAAAACGGTATCAGCAGCAAGCCTGCGACACCTGCAATTATCCACAACTCATCCCTTGCAATCCTGAGTTTGAAGTCCGTATAAGAGGCGTACAAAAGAACGGATATACCCACGACAAAGCGCAGGATATCCGGTATGTCATCTTGAATCGCACCGAACATGCCCTCATAATTCCAGGCAGG
>CAZOAF010000108.1:0-3800 GCA_964577775.1 uncultured Thermoplasmatales archaeon
TAAGCACAGGACTTGTATTCGGCATAGGTCCGACAACGATAACGGTGACAGCAGGCGGAGCGTCCAAGACAGCAAGCGGCTTCGTGCTCGGACCTCTTGTGCTGGGAGTCAAGTAGAACAACACCCAAACCCAAAAACCAACCCTTTTCCCTTTTTAATTTTTATTTTTCGTAGAATTGTAATTTAAAGAGAATACGATATGCATATCGTATCCAAAATGGGCCCGGAGAGATTCGAACTCTCGACCTCCCGGTTATCAGCCGGGCGCTCCAACCTGGCTAAGCTACGGGCCCCTCGAAATGGAATGTATTTTAGGTATATTAAAAAAGCGGTTATTCATCGAGCCATGTTTCCCTGGTAAAGATGTAATGAAACACGAATACGAGCAATAAATCAATGACAAGCATTGCTGCAACAGCGATGGAAACAAAAATTCCGCTATTGGCAGAAGCAACGTTCCAGTCGAGATATCGCTGTTCTATTAACAGGGTTATCCCGCTCAGCAACGACACCGAATACATCAGCAAAATCATCTTCCTGCTTTCTGCAAGGTACGGCAAAAGAACTGCAAAGAGCATGAGGAAATATTCGTAATGAATCTTAGGATAGATAATGAAATAAAGTATCAATGTCAAAGAGACAACCTTCCATATTCCAAACTTATGTCTGTATGCCATGTAATACACAAAAAGAAATGAAAACATCATTGCCGCTATGAGAAAGATGTTAGGGATGCCGTACCCCTGCGAGTCCATTATCCTCCAGAAACTTATCCCCTCCAGTTTTCCGCCCTCGCCGAGAAAATAAAACTTCAGATACCACATGAACTGATCGAATGCCACTACGAGAAACGGGATGGTGACAGCAGCAGAAACTGCCAGGATAATAAGCATGTGCTTCACCGCCTCCTTACCCCTCACCTTCAGCAGGAGAGGGGGGATAAGGAATATGGAATGCATCTTTATCCACACGCCCACGGATGAGAAAAAGGTGTACATCTTCATGCTTTTGTCCGCGGCAAGCATCAGAAGGGGGAGTATGAAGAAGAAGACAACAATTGCCTCATCCTGGCGGGCAAATGTGGGAACGATAAGTGTTGTAGGGATTAACAGAAAGGCAATTGCGGATAAAAACGCTTTTTTCTCGTCCTTGTATGACAGAAAGTAAAATATTGACAAGGTGGTAAGAACTATAAAGAGGGAGAAATATATCTCAAAGGCAAGGGGGGAGGCACCGAAATAAACAGGAGGGACAAGCAGATAATTTATCAGAGGGGGTGTCTGGGTGTCCACATCTTTATACAGCAATTTCCCGTCAAGTATTGTACTTGCCCTGCTGATGTAGAGCTGGTTGTCGGTATGGTCTGTAGAGGGGTCTGTGTTTATTTTGTCGTCTATATATAGCCTATCTGCAGATATGAGAATGGAAATTACCACAAATGAAATGAGCAGAAGGGCTGCCATCTTATTTTTTTGGGATGGATTGAACATTTTATACTGTTCCTGAAAGGGAAGGGCAATATAAGTATTTATTTTGCTCCCCGATTACAAGTGCCCAAATGAACAGAAAACTGAGATACACCATAAACGCAGTCGTAAGCATGGCCCTCATAGCCACCATAATTTATATGGCGGGGGCAGGGAGGGTGGCGGAGCAACTCTCTCGAGCCATTGTACCGATTTTTTTACTTGCTGTTGTTATAGAAAACTTCGGCGTTGCCGTAAGCGCAAAAAAATGGCAGATGCTTCTCAAGATGAAGGACATGGATGTATCATTCCTGACTGCATGGAAGTACTACTACATCGGCACGTTTTTCAATGCATTTCTCCCGACATCGGTAGGCGGAGATGCGGTAAAGGCATACAGCATTTCGAAAAAACTGGAAAGGAGAGAGGAAGCATTTTCGTCGGTTATGATGGACAGATTGACAGGCTTGGTAGCGGTTCTCGGCATAGGCTCCGTATCGCTTGTTTTTGGATGGAACGCCATACCCGGAACAGCACTCATACTCTGCCTTCCGATATTTACCTTGCCCATTGTCCTGCTTGCCGTAATTTTCAAAACCGAGATGGTGGAAAATGTCATCAGAAAACCTTTCTTCAATAGATTTGGCAGGGTGAGGGATTTCGTGGAAAGGGTATATGATTCCTTCAAGGAGTACGGCTCATTGAAAAGGAGGATGGTACCCGTGGTCATGCTTTCCCTGTTTTATCACCTCCTGCTCATAACAAACAACTACGTGCTTTCCATTTCGCTCGGGCTGGAAATTCCCATCCATTACTTCTTCATTTTCATCCCTGTGGCGGAGATACTTGTCTTCCTGCCCGTAACGGTTCAGGGTTTTGGGGTGAGGGAGGGAACGTATGTTGCCCTTTTCTCTTCAATAGGCGTGGGAGGTGCAGAGGCTTTTGCTCTCGGTTTCTCCGACCAGATTGTGAAACTCATGGGGAATATCATAGGGGGAGTGGTTTACCTGTTCCACAGTATCAGAGACTAGAGCATTTCCTTTATTCGGTACATCTTTTTCCTTGACAGAGTGTAATACTCCCTTATCATTATCTCCGCCAGGAACCCGAAGAAAACGACCTGCAGGCCCATTATCATCAGAAGTATGCCCAGGAGCAGGAGAGGACGATTTGACAGCGTTTCCCCGTGAAAAATTTTCAGGAGAAGGAGATAGAGGTTGATAAAAAAGCCAGATGCAAATAAAATGCTTCCGATGGAACCGAAGAAGTGAAGGGGACGTGTTGAGTAATCTGCCCAGAATTTGAAATTTATCAGATCGAAAAATCCTCTCACGAGACGGCGAGCTCCGTACTTCGATTTTCCATGCCTGCGCTCATGATGTCTTACCTTCATCTCCCCCACTTTGTATCCCTTCCACGCCAGCACCGCAGGGATGTAGCGATGCATGTCACCATAGAGCTCTATGTCCTGCAGCGCCTCCTTCCGATAAGCCTTCAGTGCACAATTGAAATCGTGGAGACCCAGCCCCGTCATGCGTCTCGATATTGCATTTGATATCCTGGAAGGCAGGTTCTTACTGAACCATGGGTCTTTCCTGTTGTAACGCCATCCGCTTACAGCATCGTAATCTTTCAACATGTCCACAAGGCCGGGTATGTCTTCCGGGTCATTCTGGAGGTCTCCGTCCATTGTGATGATGACGTCTCCGGATGCATGCTCGAATCCTGCCATGAGGGCCGGTGTCTTCCCGAAATTTCTGCCGAAGCGTATGCACCTCACATTTTCGTTACTCTTGTTCAGCTCTTTTATTTTATCGAAAGTGCTATCGGTGCTCCCGTCATCTATGAATATCACCTCATAGTCGCCAGCATTCCCCATCACCGACGAAATCTTCCCATAAAGCGGGATGATATTATCCTCCTCGTTGTAGACAGGTATGACAATGCTGTAATCCATCGCCCTTGAAATGAATAACATACTTAAATATTTGCGGACCGCATAATTATGAAACGGGCAGGATATGCACCGCGGAGGTGGTGGGATGCCTTGACGAAGTTAATTAAAACACTATCGGCGAATGATATCTTTCAGCCCATAACATTCGCCCACCAGCTCCCTCAGTCGCACGGTAAAGCGGGCCATGGGCGAGCCGTCAACGATGTCATGGTCAACGGCGGTATTCATGCTGAGAAATTCCCTAACAATAATCTCCTCGTCTATGACTGCTGGTCTTTTTGTGATGCCCCCCATGGCAATCTGGAGTGTGTAGTTTCCCCCTATGGCAATGTTCCATCCCTGAAAATTGCCGACAGTGCCTATGGTGGTCACACTGC
>CAZOAF010000109.1:0-3774 GCA_964577775.1 uncultured Thermoplasmatales archaeon
AATAAAAGTAATACAGGTGAGAATATGCACATACCTGACGGTTATCTCGGTCCGCTGACATGCCTGGTAATGTACGCTGTTATGGCACCTATATGGTGGCTGGCGGCGAGGGCAATGAAGGAAAAACTCGGGGACAAATCGGTTCCCATGCTCGCAATGCTCACAGCCGTGGCATTTCTTGTGATGATGTTCAACTGGCCCGTGCCTGACGGGACAACCGCACACATGGTGGGGGGAACGCTCATCGCCATAATTCTGGGACCATGGGCTGCCGTGATAGGCATCACGGTCGCACTGGTAATACAGGCGTTCTTCTTCGGGGACGGGGGAATAACGGCACTCGGGGCGAACAGCTTCAACATGGCTTTCGTGCTTCCGTTCGTGGGATACTATGTTTACAGAGGCATGAAGAAGGTTCTGGGAGACGGACCATCCTCGGAGATGATTGCCGCCGGGGTGGGGGCATACGCCGGCATAAACGTTGCCGCCATCGCCGCCGCGATAGAATTCGGCATACAGCCGTATATATCTTCCGGCTACTGCCCCTACGGTCTGAATCTTGCGATACCTGCGATGGCATTCGCACACCTGACGACAGCGGGTCCCGTGGCTGCCGTGGTGACTTCACTGGTGATTGGATACATGAGGAAAAACCGTCCCGATTTGCTGGATGCAGGGGCTGCACCTGCGGGGGGATGAAATGGAAGCGTGGATGAAAAAGGCATGGATTGCGATAGGCTTTTTCGTGCTCGTCGTGCCGCTGGGGATTCTCGTGACATGGAGTTACGGAGATGCGTGGGGGGAATGGGGAAGTGTCAGCGACGGAAACACCACGTGGACTCCCAAGGAATACAGCGGGGGGGCGCCGTTGCCGGACTACAGCATTCCTGGCTGGGAGAACAAGTTGATGGCATCCGTGGGTTACTGGATTTCCGCCGTGATAGGGATAATCATGAGCGTGGTAACGGTGCTCGGCATTGCAAAGGCGGTGGAGCTCTGGAAAGGACACAATGAGTAAATTAATTGACAAAACACTGAACAGCACAATCGGCTACATCAGCCAGGCGATATATTCGGAGAAATATTCGAAAGAGAAGGGGCTGCTTCAGGGGATTGACTGCAGGGTGAAACTCGCCGCATTTCTCGTTCTGATAATATCTGCGGTATATGCAAGCACCATAGACATGCTGCTGATTTTCCTTCTGATATCCTCGCTCCTCGCTATTTCCTCGAGAATACCTTTATCGTTCTACATTCCCCGCGTGTGGCTTTTTGTCCCGCTTTTCACGGGCATAATCGCAATACCCGCCGTTCTGAATGTTGTAACCCCCGGAACCGATGTCCTCTCGATTGCAAATTTCAACGGATGGCACATCTCCGTGACAAGGGAGGGTATACACGCCGCATCCATACTGGTGATAAGGGTGGCAGCAACGTCGTCATTCGCCATACTGTTCACGCTCACAACGAGATGGAACGATGCGATGGAAGCCATGCATTCCCTCAAACTGCCCCGCATTTTCATCCTCATACTCTCAATGTCGTACCGCTACATATTCTCCCTGCTTGACGTAACGAAGAAGATGCTTCTCTCCAGAAAGAGCAGGATTATAGGGAAGGAGAGGGCGGTCAGCAGCTGGAGGCTGTATTCCCCCATAATCGCCGCACTTTTCATGAAATCCTTTTCGTTCAACGAGAGGGTATACCTGTCAATGCTTGCAAGAGGATTCGGGGGCGAATATACTTCAAGGAAAAAAGCCCGTGCAGGCGCGGCAAGCATGATTTTCCTCTCGGTGTGCATAATCGTACCCGTGCTTCTGCTTATATACGAGAGAACCTATCCGGATGTGGTGTTTCAATGGTTCATCCCGTGATAGAACTCGAAGATGTCTCGTACACCTACCCCGACGGGACAGATGCGTTGAACCGCATCTCCATCCGCATAGACGAGGGCGAGAGTGCCGCCATCGCCGGCCCCAACGGCGCCGGGAAGAGCACCCTGCTCCTCATCATGGCGGGGCTGGTTGCGCCCTCCTCCGGCGAGGTCAGAATATTCGGGAGGAAAATCGGGAAGAAGGATATAGGCAGGGCGGAAAGCATGAGCGACATACGGAAAAGGATAGGAATCGTCTTTCAGGATGCGGACACCCAGCTTTTTTCCGCCACCGTGTACGACGATGTGGCATTCGGGCCCATGCATCTCGGGATAGGAGAGGATGAGGTTGACGAGATGGTTAAAAGCACCCTGGAATTTCTCGGGATAACGCACCTCTCGGAAAGACATCCCTACGATTTGAGCGGAGGGGAGAAAAGAAAGGCTGCAATTGCCACAGCCCTTGTATCATCGCCGGACGTGCTGCTGCTCGACGAGCCGACCGCCGACCTTGACCCGAAAAACCGTCG
This sequence comes from uncultured Thermoplasmatales archaeon, assembly GCA_964577775.1. GTDB lineage: Archaea > Thermoplasmatota > E2 > UBA202 > DSCA01 > VBQP01. Next base: position 2,404 of record CAZOAF010000109.1, read on the forward strand.
GGAATTTGTGGAACTGCTGAAGAAGTTGAAGGAAGACGGGAAAACGATAGTCATAGCAACACACGAAATGGACATCCTGCCGGAAGTTGTGGAGAGGATGATTGTGCTGAACGGGGAGATTGCGAGAGAGGGAAGCATCGGCGAGGTGATGCTGGATGAGAAATTGCTTGAAAGGGCAAACCTGGATGTTCCCGTTGTCACCCGTCTGTTCAAACTTCTCAAAAATTCGGATGACATACCGCTCACCGTCGAGGAGGCAATTGGGCGCATAAAGGAAATGGTCGGGGATAAATAATCACCGTTTGTTTCTGAGTGCATTCAGAAGCCCCACCACGTTTTCCACCCCTTTCAGATAAACAACATATTCCCTCTCATCAGTGGAAACAGCCATCTTTTTGAAAAACACGCCCCTTGTTTCCAGTCCTTTTATGGACTCCACGGATATATCGATATGCCTGCCTGCGCGGTAGTGAAAAGAAATCTTCCTGTCCGTGAGAATGAAGGTTCCCGTTGCCCTCAGCCTTCCCGAACGTACGTTCGCCTTCCTGCGCAGCAGCACCTTTTCTTCCGATGACACCACGTTACAATGTCGCAGCGATTTAAATCTTTATCCGCTACAGGAGTTTTATGAACAGCGGCAGGAACACAAGCGAAACGATGGACATGAGTTTTATCAATATGTTCAGCGACGGACCCGAAGTGTCCTTGCACGGGTCGCCAACTGTATCGCCCACCACTGCAGCCTTGTGAGCATCGCTTCCCTTCCCGCCGAAGTTGCCCGACTCGATGTACTTCTTGGCATTGTCCCAGGCAGCGCCTGCATTTGCAAGGAATATCGCAAGCAGGAAGCCGCTGGCCGTGGCGCCCGAAAGCAGACCGACAAGCGCATCAATGCTCCATATGCCGATGATGAGGGGTGCCACAACCGCAATAACAACAGGTAGAATCATTTCTCTCAATGCTCCCTTTGTTGCTATCCTGACGCACTGCTCGTAGTCCGGTTTTCCCTTGCCCTTGAGGATTCCAAGCTCCTTGAATTGCCTCCTGACCTCATCGACCATCTTCTCGGCAGCCCTTCCGACAGCACCCATCGTAAGTGCGGAGAAAATGAACGGAAGCATCGCCCCTATGAAAAGACCTGCCATGACCTCCGGCTGGGTTAATGAAATATTTACTGCTATGCCCTCGGTCTCAACCGATTTGACAAAGGTGAATACCAGAGCAAGTGCGGTTATGGCAGCAGAACCTATCGCAAAACCCTTTCCCATTGCAGCCGTGGTGTTTCCGACCGCATCAAGGTTTTCTGTCTTTTTGCGTATATCCTCTCCCATCTCAGCCATTTCGGCTATTCCTGCAGCATTGTCAGCAACA
>CAZOAF010000110.1:0-3745 GCA_964577775.1 uncultured Thermoplasmatales archaeon
TTACCTTTTAAATAGTCAAATGGTGATTAAATGAGAAAGATTGTTGAGGTAGCGATTTCACGTGCCAATAATGATAGTCCTGAAGTAGAAATGGACGAGGAGGAATATAGGGAATTCGAGGAAAGCAATAAGGAGCTGGAGGAAGTACTCGCAGGAATGACAACCACAATAAAAGTTGTCGGATGCGGGGGCGGAGGAACGAATACGATTGAAAGGTGCGTGGAGGCAAAGGTATACGGAGCGGAAATGATGGCACTGAATACCGATGCTCAGCATCTTCTCCATGCAAGGGTACCCAACAAGGTACTGATAGGAAAACACATAACCAAGGGATTCGGGGCAGGCTCGCTCCCGCAGAAGGGAAAGGAAGCAGCCATGGAAAGCGAAGAGGAAATACGAAAAAGGATACAGAATGCAGACATGGTTTTCATCACATGCGGTCTCGGAGGTGGCACAGGCACGGGCTCTGCACCCGTAGTGGCAAAACTTGCCAGGGAAGACGGGGCACTCACAATCGCCATAGTAACCCTGCCTTTCAGCGTTGAAGGAAGGATAAGAAGGGAAAACGCGGAAATGGGACTGGCACGCTTGCGGGATGTATGTGACACCGTCATAGTTATTCCAAATGACAAGTTGCTTGAAGTCGCGCCGAGGATGGCATTGAATGCGGCATTCAAGATGGCAGACGAGATACTCATGAGAAGCATAAAGGGAATAACGGAGATGATAACAAAGCCGGGATTGATAAATCTGGATTTCGCAGATTTGAAGACCATAATGAAGAGAGGCGGAGTTGCAATGATAGGAATCGGAGAGTCGGACAGCGAGAACAGGGCAACAGATGCAGTAACAGAGGCACTGTCCTCACCGCTGCTGGATGTTGATGTGAGCGAGGCAACAGGCGCGCTCGTAAACGTCATAGGCGGAGAGGATATGACCATAAAGGAGGCAGAAGGCGTTGTCGAAGAGTTGTATTCGAGAATAAATCCCGATGCCTCAATAATATGGGGAACCTCAATAGATAAAAGTCTGAAGAGGGAGATAAAGGTCATGCTTGTCGTGACCGGCGTGAAATCCAAGCAGATACTGGGACCGTCATCTGAAGGGGAAATCGAAGGTCATAAAGAGCACGGGATAGATATTGTAAGATAAAATGAGCAAAGTAATAGACAGGGCATGGGAGCTGCAGCACAAAATAGAGAAGAAGACGGAGAGGTTTGGGAAGGGAAAATACGGCCGTGTTCTGAAGATGGCACGCAACCCCGAACCCGATGAATACATCAAAACCTCCCAGATGACCGCAATAGGCATAGCGATAATAGGATTAGTTGGCTTTACAATATACCTGCTCGCGACAAAAGTTGCACCATGGATAGGAAATTTAATAGGGCTCTGAAATCATGGAAGGAATAGATACAAAAATTTTTGTTTTGAAAACACAGGTAGGGCAGGAGGAGAACGTCTCCAACATGCTGTACAAGGTGGTGAAGAAGGAGAACGAGGATATAGTTTCCATACTTGCACCGCGAGAGTTGAGAGGTTACATATTTGTTGAAAGCCAAGATTCTGATATCATAAAGAAACTCATAAGGCACATGAAATACGCCAGGGACATACTTGATAATGAGGTACCTTTCGAGGAGATAGAACATTTCCTGTTCCCGCCGTCTGCAGTTGCCAACGTTGAGGAAGGAAATATAATAGAGCTGGTATCAGGACCATTTAAGGGGGAAAAGGCAAAGGTAACACGGATAGATGATTCCAAGGAAGAGATAACAGTTGAATTGCTGGAAGCAATGGTTCCGATACCGATAACGGTCAGAGGGGAGCAAGTAAGAGTACTGAAAAAGAAGGAGGAATAAAATGGCAGAGATAGTGGAAGTTCTTGTTGAAGGAGGAAAAGCATCGGCGGGCCCGCCAATAGGACCTGCTCTTGGACCGCACGGAGTGAATGTTGTTGAGGTTGTAAACAAAATAAACGAGGTTACCAAAGACTTCAACGGCACAACAGTACCTGTCAAGATAATAATAGACCCGTCAACAAAAAAGTACGAGATAGAGGTGGGTACACCACCGGCATCCGCCCTCATTATGAAAAAAGCCGGCATTGAAAAAGGTTCAAAGGATGCGAGGGAGCATAAGGTCGGGAATATAACCATAAAAGATGCCATAGACATTGCAAAGATGAAAAAGGAAAACCTGCTCGGACACGACCTCAAAGCAAAAACAAAAGAGATAGTAGGCACATGCATCTCTATGGGGATAAAGGTGGATGGCAAAGACCCCAAGGACGTGGAGAGAGAAATAGAAGAAGGGAATTACGACTCCATGTTCAATGAGTGAAAGTGAGTGGATTAATACCGACAAGAGTCGTACCCGTGATCTTATCGTCCTTTTTATATCCCTTCAGTTTTTATTAGTTATGCTGTCTCGGTTAAATTGACTGGTTCTCGCCCCTGTTTTTTGTTTTAGATATTGTACACTTTCACATCCAGTTCTTCATATACAGAATTGCCTGCATTATCATAAGCAATTACCTTCAATGTATGAGATGTGAATGTCCTCTCATCCCATACCCATTCGTACGGTGCCGCGGTATCAACATTTTTTACTGCGCCGTCCACAAAGAATTCCACCCGGTCCATACCGGAGGTTTCATCTGTGGCATTGACAGTAACTGTTATTTTACCTATCACAATAGCCCTAGTTCGGAGTATGGGCATGACTTCCCTGTCAAGCAGGTACATATGATTGTGCTGGGGTTTCTGCAACGAGATGGACGGCTTTGTATTGTCCACGGTAAATGTAGCAGCAGATATATCCGTCCCCTGGTTGTTGGAAGAATCCTTTACGGATATTTTTATAAGATAATTGTGCCCATCCTGAAGATTGGAAGTATTCCATTCATATTCTCCTGTATTTTCCTTATCAGCAGCTATAGTGTGCCATGACACACCGGCATCGGTACTGTACTTTATAGTTACTTTCAGAGAACCCGCCGAATCATAGTTATCTGTGGCATTCCACTCTATGGTAACTTCGCCTGACAGAAATTCTCCACCATCTGGATATGTGACCTCCACATCAGGCGGGGTGCTATCCTTCATATTAAATGAGGAGGAGGATGTATTTCCGTTACCTGCATCGTCCACGGCGTATATCGTAAAGCTGTATGTACCGAGCTGGTCATACGCCTTCTCGCAGTAATACGTGTTTCCCGTCATATTCTGTCCTATGGAAAAATTATGATGACTCTCATCTGGATATACTATATCCAGGAATACATCTGCCACATCGATGTTATCGAATACTGTCGCGGATATGTTTATTTTCTGTCCGGGGCTGGCCTGCAACGGGTTTACCGAAACGTTTGATATTTCCGGTGGTGTGATATCCTCTACCTGGAAAGATGCAGGAGATGATGTATTTCCGTTACCTGCATCGTCCACGGCGTATATCGTAAAGCTGTATGTACCGAGCTGGTCATACGCCTTCTCGCAGTAATACGTGTTTCCCGTCAGATTGTGCTTTATGGAAAAGTTGATGTAAGTGGCATCAGGATAAGTGACATTCAGGAATACATCTGCCACACCGACATTATCGATAACAGTTGCAGAGATTCTTACAATCTTTCCGGCATCCTGCACAGGAGGCGCCGCTGCCACATCAGATATGGTAGGAGGGATGAAATCTTCAACTATATTTACTTCTACGGTGAATGTTCCACTTCCGCCATTTGAGGTTA
>CAZOAF010000111.1:0-3713 GCA_964577775.1 uncultured Thermoplasmatales archaeon
GACGTTGCCCTTACGAGGCAAAGGTCGCCGGTTCGATTCCGGCCTAGCCCATTCCTTTGCTTTCTAATTTTTTTCTTATTTCTGGCATTGTGTATGCTCGAAAATAGATGAAAATCAGTGCTAATGCTATCATATAAATTACTCTGGCATAATCCCATTGATTAATTAATGGGGTATTTTTTACAAGAAATTTTGCTACGCAAACTAGATAAGATTTTCCTTCATTTACAGAGGTTATATTTGCGTATTGGTTGGAAATAGAGTGCAAAAATATGCCGACCGCAATCAATGAAAAACCTGCCTTCTTGTACGGATATCTGACTTTATCAAACCACAATACAATCAGCACTGCATCTATCGTAGTAAAGGAAAAATGTAATATTATATTCGCCGGGGATGCTCCTCCAAGATATTCATATGAGCCGAATAAAATACCGATGATAGCAGACGGATACACAAAAGTTTTGGAGAATATTTCCTTATAGTTGATAAGGAGATTCTTCCTGCGTCTTGCCCGGATGATTGCATAATAAACTAAAAAAGGATACAGAAGTTTTAGAGACTCTTCACCAAGCGGGGCAATAACGACTTTCTGGAAAGGCCCTGTGGTGAACCACTCCACTAAAAATACGGGCGACAGGGATAAAAAAACAATAAAAGTGTATTTTATTAATTTCTCATCCTTTCCCATCGCTCCTTTATTGGCAGATTAAATAAAACAGTTTGTTTTTCACTTCACCGCAATCTTCACCTTCTCGGGTGGGCCCCACACCAGAATGTCTATCCTCTGCCTTTCGTTTCTTTTCATTCCCTTCACGGAGAATGTCGCCTTCCTCTCGTTGAACATTCCCCCGTCAATCAATCTCACCTTTTCCATCCTGTATATCTTCCATCCCTTTATTATGCAGGGAGAGAAATCCGTCTCTATGACAACCTCCTTCCCGTCCCCGTTGCGGACAGATATCACGAATACCCTGCTGCTCTCGTCGTACTTCCATTCCGGAAGTTCATGCGGATGACCGGAGTCTTTACCGGTAGCCACCATCTCGCCATTGAGGAACCGGTATTCGGATACCTGCACATTTGCCATGTCCCGTGAGATGAAAAAACTTTAAATACCTATGTTTGTTTAAACAAACAATGTTTGGTGAACAAAACGTAACAGAGTCAAAATATCTCAAAGAGGTATACAGGGCATACGAGAACGGGATACCTGTCGTGGGCCCTACCTACATGGGAAACGTGCTGGGGGTGAACAAGACCACCGCATACCAGGCGCTCCAGAAGCTCGTGAAGATGAATTACGGTACGTATCTCAAAAACAAGGGTTTCATCCTCGGGGAGCGGGGGAGGGACACGGCAAGGAAGTTGATACGGCATCACCGTCTTTTCGAATGTCTAATCGTGGACTCTCTCGGGCTGTCCCCCAAGGAGGCATGCAGGGAGGTCGACAGCATGGACATATTCATGGGGGAGGGCATAAGCACGGCACTTGAGAGGAAGTACGAGAGCCGCCGCCTGTGCCCTTGCGGCAACGAGATACCGGAGGTGAAACCGTGAGATATGCACTGGCAATTTTGATGGCTGCATTTGTTATTTTTCCTTCTCTCCCGTCCGGCATGGCTGGAGCGACTGGTGCGGGGGATGGCGATGGCAGGGTGGAGGTTGTTGTCTCCATATCTGATTTCATCCCTCTCGTGAAAGCGGTTGGCGGCTCGTTTGTCGAGGTCAATTCCATACTCCCGCCCGGAGGCGACCCCCACAGTTTTTACATCACGCAGGATACCGTGAAGCAGATAGAAAACGCGGATGTCATAATCCTTGCAGATTCCCGCCTTCTCTCTTACGAGGCGAACATAAAGGAAAATTATCCGGAAAAGAGGTATCTCGACTTTGACGATTACAATGCCACGCTGGACACGTTTCCCGGTTACGGGGCAAACCCCCACGGCTACTGGCTGAAATTCGAGAACGCCCTGGCAATAGCGGGAAAGGTGAGAGACGAGCTTTCCGGACTGCGCCCCTCTGATGCGGAATACTTCAATTCCTCGTTTTCTCGCCTGGAGGCGGAGGTGGTGGGGGCAGGAGAGGATATCCGTCGCATGTCGGAAGAGTGGGGAATCTACGGGATGAATGTTGTTGCCGCAGTGCCGGGCGTATGCTACGCCGTGCAGAATTCCGGAATGGAGGTCGGTGCGGTGCTCATGGCGGAGGGCTCGGGATTTGCGAGCGGAAAGGAGATAGGCGACATCGAGGACAAACTGAAGAGCGGCGAATACGGCGGGATAGTCGTGCCCGAATTCATGAAGGAGGCGAAGGCAGGGGAGATAGCAAACCAGATTGCCGGCGATACAGGGGCGAAGGTGGCATACGTGAAATTCTCGATGGCCGGCAGCGATGATTCCTACGTGAACGACTGCTATCACAATGCCATGGAGCTTTCGACACTTGCGGTCGGTGCCGATTCCGGTGATGGTGGCACAGGTGGAATCTGGTCTGGGAACGGTTATCTCGTTCCCGTCATCATATCCCTCGTTCTGCTCGTCATACTGCAGTTCCTTGTCATGCTGGGGCTTTACAGGAGGGATGAGAGATGAACGCCGTGGAAGTCGAGAACGTGTGCTTTTCTTACGGCTCGGAGGATGCTCTCTCCGGAATAACGTTCGGCGCGGAGGAGGGGGAATTTGTGGCGGTCATGGGGCCCAACGGTTCGGGCAAGAGCACGCTCATGAAGCTCTTGCTCGGATTGCTGAAGCCGACCGGCGGGAAAATTTCCGTATTCGGCGTTGACCCCGCCACGGAAAGAGAAAGGGCACAGCAGTACATAGGATATATGCCCCAGAGGGAAAACATAGCGAAAAAAATTCCCATAGAGGTGAAGGACGTCGTTCTGATGGGGCTGACAGCTAAGAAGAAACGATTGTCCTTTCTGAGCAGGAGGGACGTGGCGGATGCAAGGGAGGCGCTTGAAAGTGTCGGCTTGACCCACCTCTGGAGCAAAAAATTCAGCGAGCTGAGCGGAGGGCAGCAGCAGCGTGTCATGTTCGCGAGGGCACTTGCCGTGCAGCCCCGCCTGCTCATACTTGACGAGCCTTTCAACGGGGTGGACATTCCGAGCAGAAACAAGATACTCGAGGCGCTTAACGGCAGGGAGAATCTGACCACTTTGATGGTTGTCCACAACATAAATCCCATAGTGCACCACATAGACAAGGTCCTGCTTTTGAACAAAAAGGCAATAGCGTTCGGCACCCCGCCGGAGGTTCTCACCCCCGAGAATCTGATGGAGGCTTACGGCGCATCCATACAGGTCGTCAGATGCGAGGAGGGCTACTGCCATCCGTTGCTGGGTGATACGCATGGTTGATGCAGGTTTTCTGGGCTCGCTGAGCCCGTACACAATAAGGGCGGTAATAGCCGTTTTCATCCTGGCGATAAACGCAGCGGTGGCAGGCTCCTTCACGGTTTTCAAGGATGTCTCCTTTCTGGTGGCAGGCGCAGCCCACGCCGCACTTGCAGGTGCCGCATTTGCCATAATACTGGACGTTTACGGCGTGTTTTCCGTGAACCCGCTTGTCGGGGGTATAATATTTGCATCGCTGACAGCCGTTGCCGCGGGCTATGCGTCCAGAAAGGGCAACAAGGAGCAGGTGAACACGGCGATAGGCATATCTTTTGCGATGTCGATGTCCCTTGCGGTTCTTTTCATATCT
>CAZOAF010000112.1:0-3688 GCA_964577775.1 uncultured Thermoplasmatales archaeon
CTCGTCCTTGACGGCCCACATGGGGTCTTCCGCCTTCAAATCTCCGGAGTAAACCGTACATTCCCCTTCCTTGCTCAGCGTATAATGAACAATACAGCTGGGGCACCCCTCGCCGCCACAGCTGCACTCGTTCCTCGGAACAAGCAAATCGAGGTCTGTCGGAAGCGGCAACATTGCAAGACGATGGGCAACTATCTCGTCGAAAAGGGCCGAGGTATTGTCATATATGGTGACATTTTCTATTGCGAGCTTGGGCACATTTGTCATCAGTGTCCTTCTCACGGCATTCACAAAATCGGGCGTCGTATCCTCTACGAGCACCTTTATGTAGTCATCCCTCTCTTCCATAAACTTGAGTTTCATACCCTTCTTCCCCTTTTTCCACCCTTTTCACGGCAGCCGTCATGGGGAACAGGAGTTACATCCTCTATCCTGCCTATTTTCATGCCGGCACGAGCCAGCGCCCTTATGGCAGCCTGTGCCCCCTTGCCCGGATTCTTTGACCTTCCCCTTCCGATTCCCCTCACTTTTATGTGTATGGAATCGATTCCTTTCTCCCTCAGGGTTTCAGCGATTTTCTGGGCCGCCTGCATTGCCGCATAGGGAGAACCTTCATCCTTGTCGGATTTAACTATCATCCCTCCGGTGCACTTTGCAAGGGTCTCCGCCCCCGTCAAATCTGTTGCGGTTATTATTGTATCGTTATGCGATGCGAAAATATGAGTTACTGCCCACTTTCCCATTTTATGCCTCCTTCTTTATTTCCATCTCTTTCACTTCCATTGTATTAGCCTCTACCTTCTGTTCTGCCTTGGGCCTCATGGGATGCATGTCATCGCTGAACGGCGATGAAGGTATGTACTGTATCGCGCTCTCTTCCTCCTTCCTCACCATGTAGGAAGGCACCCTCACCTTTCTTCCGCCGATTGCTATATGGCCGTGTATTATCATCTGGCGAGCCTGCTTCGCGGTATAAGCCATCCCGTGGAGATATACCTGTGTCTGGAGCCTTCTTGAAAGAATGTCCTCTATGGTGAGCGCCAGAATATCGTCAAGCTGGGAGTTTGGCGGAAGTATGCCGAGGGTTATCATTCTTCTCAGAAGTTCCTCTTTCTCCTTCTCCGTCTGTTTTTCGCCTGCACCCACGAATAAATCTCTCGCATGCCCTCTTATCTTCCTCAGAAACGTCTCGGCCTTCCATATCTCTCTCTTATTCTTCAAACCGTATTTCTGAACAAGTTCTCTCTCCTTCTCTATTCTATCTGCTTCCCAGGGATGGGAAGGTGTCTCGTACTTTTTTCTTGGAAATTTTGGATCGCCCATGCATTACACCCGTTTATTTATTCTTTCTCCTTGAAACTCCAACTGTCAGACCCGAGCGTTTATTCGCCCTGGTTCTCTGCCCCCTGACGGACAGACCCTTTTCATGCCTTATGCCGCGATAAGAACGTATCTTCCTGAGAAGATTGATATCCTCCCTTCTTACCAAATCGATTTCGGCCCCCACCAGATGCTTGTCCTCGCCCGTCTCTCTGTCCTTCTGGCGATTTCTCATCCAGCCGGGTGCCCACTCGTTTATGCTTGCCATTGCATCGTTGATTTTTTCTATGTCCTCATCGGAAAGATTGCCTATCTTGACCGACTCGTCAACTCTCGCCGACTGCGCGATGAGTTTGGCCATTGTGTTGCCCACCCCCTTCACCTGGGTGAGGGCATACCTGACCGGTTTGTTTCCGTCAACGTCGGTCGCTGCAATACGTACAATGTACTTAAATTCATCTTCTTCTTTCTTAGCCATGATTAGCGGGATAAATATCGATGTCATATTTAATATTTACTAAGGTTGCAATGCCGTGTTTGAAAAAGACGAATCGCTACTCGCAGCCGGAGGGGAATCTGCCGGTCTCCGAATAGACCCTGAAATGCTCCATCCACCGGGGCATCTCCTTGGGGCAGTCTTTCGTAAAACCCACGAATTTCTTCAACTGCCGTATGGTCAGCGGGTCAAGGTCATGCTCCATCGTGCAGGCATCCCTGTCCGCAATTGCCTCGGGGACCTGGAGCATTTTCAGAAGTTCCATGATTGCATAGTGGCTTTCACTGACAGCCTTTCCAATATCATATCCTTTTTCGGTGAGTTTTACCCCCTCGTATTTTTTGTAATCCACGAGACCTTTGGACGACAGCTTCTGCATCATCTCGGTAACGCTTGCGGGCTTTATTTTCAGACGGTCTGCCAGATCCGTAGTTCTTGCATATCCCTTACCCTTTGTCATGTTGTAGATGGCCTCCAGGTAATCCTCCTCTCTTCTCGGCATTTTCCTCGAATTCAACAATGCAACAGAAATTATATAAAAACTTCGGTAAGCCTAAATTTTTGTACCTTCGTGGCAAATAAGCCGTAAAGAATTAAATATCCGTTCAGATGCTATGATGTGAACATCTACACGCTGGCAAGATATCCCTTTCTTAACGAGGCAAGAGACTTCGTCAGGAAGGAGAATGTCAGCACAGGGGAGATACTGCACGACCCGCTGTACGGAAGGGCAAGGGAGACGGGGATACAGCGTGTGAACGACGCCCTCGAAAAAGGAGTTGTCGGGGACTACACAACCGTGGATGAGACGGATGCGATGATAAACATATTCTCCTATCCCGTGGCAAGAATGATAACCGGAAGTATCGGGAGCGACTATCTGAGAGGCAGATACGCACTGGCGGAGGCAAAAAGGGCGTATTTAAATCTGAAAAATGAGGAAGATGACTTTGTGGCAGAGGTGTCAAAAGAGCTGGGCATGGATGTGGACGATGAATTGAAAATATATTTTACAGACTACCTGAAGAATGCCCCCACGTGGAGCGAGAAATGGAAACTGTCAAACATGCCACTCCGTAACGGGATGGTCAGGCTGAAAAAGGTTGAACTGGCGCGTCTTCTGCAGGAAATCCTCAGAAAAAGGATATACAACGAGCTTCTCCTCCTCCGCCCTCCCCCGGAGGTGAAGAGAGTCTTCGGCGAGGAAATTACCCGAATAACAAACATTCTGCAGAGGAAGGAAATGGAGGGAAAAGTGGAGATGGGAAAGGCAAGCGTTTCCAAATTTCCGCCGTGCATGCGCCAGCTGCTCGCCGCCGCCCAGTCGGGCATAAACATCCCCCATGTCGGAAGATTTGCCCTTGTCACATTTCTTCACTCCGCAGGCATGGACACGGACGAAATACTTCGTATATTCAGCAAGTCCCCTGATTACGACGAGGAGAGAACTCGCTATCAAATAGAGCACATAACCGGAAAGATTTCCGGTACCGAGTACAATGCGCCCGGCTGCTCGTCCATAAAAACATGGGGATTGTGCCCCGTTGAGAAGATGGATGACGTGTGCAGGAGGGTGAGCCACCCCCTTTCTTACTATCGCTACAAATGGAGGAAGAAAAAATGAGCGATTTCCTGAGAAACCGGTTCCGGTCCTACTACATCAGCCCCGAAATATCGTTCCCCGAGCGGTTTCCCCGAAGGGAGTACGCTTTCATATTTTTCGGCGGAAAGCAGATGGTGAGGCATGTTGCGTTCAAAAAAAGGGAGGACATACTGACCATGATGAGACGCAGGGTTCCCATGCATACTTATTACTCATCTGCATATTACGAAAAACCTGATGCACCCACGATGTCGGAAAAGGGATGGATG
>CAZOAF010000113.1:0-3653 GCA_964577775.1 uncultured Thermoplasmatales archaeon
GACGGTGACGGCATACGATAATGCGGGCAATTCCGCCACGACCTCGGGAATTGAATACATAAAGATATTCTAAATCCCGAACACCACCTCTTCCCCGTATTCTATTTTTGTTATCCGATGGTAGGGTATTTCTCCGTCCCGGGTAACGAAGAAATGTCTTTCCAGTTCCCTCACATTGCTTCCGGATACTGAGGAGATGCCGCCCTCCGCCCCCCTGCTGATGTAGTATATTTTCACCCTGTCGAAATCATAGTCGTCGTGCCATTTCATCTTGTTAAGCAAATCCCTGCTGTTCATATGCAAAATTTTTATATACTGGGTCAACATATTAGCTTTTGCTGTTTTGAGACGTGATATTATGGACATGGAGAATAAGAAGGGAACAACGACGATAGGGATGGTATGCAAGGACGGTGTGGTTGTTGCCACCGAGCATAGGGCAACGATGGGCACCATGATAGCCCATAAAGTTGCAAAGAAGGTTTACAAGATAGATGAGCATCTTGCCATGACGACTGCAGGTCTTGTGGGAGATGCCCAGATGCTTGCAAGGTATCTGAAGGTGGAAACGGACATTTATCGTCTGCAGAGGGGAAGCAGAATACCTGTCGGGGGTGCGGCAACCCTCATGTCAAACATACTCAATCAGAGAAAGTTCGCCCCGTTTTACGTTCAGCTTATAATAGGTGGCGTCGATGCCACCGGTCCCCATGTCTTTTCCATAGATGCGGCAGGGGGTTCCATAGAGGATGAGTACACCACCACCGGTTCCGGCTCGCCGTACGTCTTCGGTGTTCTGGAGGACCATTACAGGGAGGATATAACGGTTGACGAGGGAGTCGACCTCTCTATAAGGGCATTGTCAGCCGCAATGAAGCGCGACTCGGCATCGGGCAACGGAATGGACATTGCTGTCATAACACCCAAGGAATACAGGGAGATAACGCAGGAAGAAATTGAAAAGAGGAAGAAGAACCTCGGGATAAGTTGAAATAAGAGAGATAATACTCATGTCAGTTGAAGACATTTTGCAGGAGATAAGGGAAGAGGTTAAGGCGATTTTACCGGCGTCTATAAGAATTACGGATATAGATTTCGAGGGTGCCCAGCTCGTCATATACACGAAGGACCCGGATAAATTTGCGGACAACAGCGACCTGGTGCGCCAGCTTGCCAAGAAAATACAGAAGAGAATAGTTGTGCGGCCCGACCCGTCCGTGCTGGAGACAATAGACGTGGCGGAAGAAAAGATACACCAGCTCCTTCCGGAAGAGGCGAATATTGCAAACACGTATTTCGAGCCGGATATAGGCGAGGTTACCATAGAGGTAGAGAAACCGGGAGTTGCAATAGGAAAACACGGCGCGCTTTTGAATGACATAAAGAGGGAGATAGGCTGGACGCCGAAGGTCATACGCACGCCGCCGATGCCCTCGAAGACGGTTCAGGAAATAAGAGGATACATACGCGTCAACGCCGACGAGCGCAAGGAGTTCCTGCGGCGGCTCGGCAGGCGGCTGCACCGTGGCGTTTCCGACGGGGAGAAGTGGGTAAGAATGACGTCCCTCGGCGGTTACCGGGAGGTTGGTCGTTCGTGCACCATGCTCTCGACGCAGGACAGCAAGATTCTGATTGACTGCGGAGTGAATGTTTCTTCTTCGGGCGGCAGCTCGCCCTACATCCATCTGCCGGAGGTATTGCCCATCGAATCGATTGACGGTGTTGTCGTCACGCACGCCCATCTTGACCACTCGGGTCTTGTCCCGCTTCTTTACAAGTATGGGTACGACGGGCCCGTTTACTGCACGTACCCCACGAGGGACGTGATGGTTCTCATGCAGATGGATTATCTCAAAGTTGCCGCAGATAATGCGAACAAACCACCGTATCTGTCGGAGCACATAAGGGAGGAGATAAAGCATTCCATCCCTCTGAATTACGGCGACACCACGGACATCGCCCCCGATATCCGCCTGACGATGCACCGGGCAGGTCACATCCTCGGCTCCTCAATATGCCATTTCCACGTTGGAGACGGGCTTTACAACATAGCATTCAGCGGTGACATAAAATACGAGCAGACGCTCCTGTTCAGCCCGGCAGCCACCCATTTCCCGCGGCTCGAGGCGCTTGTGCTGGAGTCGACATACGGCGGAAGCAAGGATACCCAGCCGAGCAGGAAGAAGGCTATAGAGACCATGAGGGATGTGGTTCAGGCGACTCTGGAGAGGGGCGGAAGGGTTCTCATACCGGTGTTCGCCATAGGACGTTCGCAGGAAGTAATGATTGTTCTCGAGCAGCTCATGAGGGATAAGGAAATCCCGGAAGTGCCCGTTTACCTTGACGGCATGATATGGGAGGCAACCGCAATCCACACCGTTTACCCCGAATATCTCAACAGCAAACTCCGGCAGATGATTTTCCAGGAGGGTTCAAATCCTCTGATGTCTGATATGTTCATAAGGGTGGACAGCTACGATAAGAGGGAGGAGATTCTCGACAGCCCCAAGCCGGCGATTGTCCTTGCAACAAGCGGCATGATGAACGGCGGTCCCATCATGGAATATCTGAAGAAATGGGGGGACGACGAGTTGAGCTCCCTTGTTTTCGTCGGATACCAGGCGGAGGGAACGCTGGGTAACAAAATCCAGAAGGGGTACAAGGAAGTCACGGTCGCAAACCAGACGATACAACTCGGAATAAACGTGGAGACATGCGAGGGTTTCTCGGGCCATTCCGACAGAACGCAGCTCATGAATTATGTCAAGAACGTGAATCCCAAGCCGAAGAGAATAATTGTCAACCACGGCGAGGAGTCGAAATGCCTTGATTTTGCGTCAAGCATATACAAGAAATACAAAATAAAGACGCTTGCACTCAAGAACATGGAGACGGTGAGATTCAGGTAGAACACATCTCATTATGTCACAGCATATCACTTGTATATATTGCTTCTATGGGCAATTCTGAGAACAAGTATTCCATTGCGGGTTTTCGTGTATATCACGCGGTAGTCTCCTATGCGGTATCTGAATAACCCCTTGAATTGACCCGAGAGTGGAACGCCTTGTTCTTTTCCTTCGGAAAAATTCTTCTCCAGATGTTCGATAATTCTTCTCGCTGCATTTCTATCCAGATTTTTTAAATCTCTGATTACGGACGATTTGTATTCTATTTTATAATCCAAGTTGCTCCCTCATTTCCTTGCTTGAAATGATTTTATCGTCCTTGTTTCTCAAACGCTCCAAGGCAATCAGATAATCGGAATACTCTTTAAGATAAGATTCTACTGCTTTACGAATCATGTATGTCCTGGAACGGTCTATGGAGTCTGCTAAATTGTCCAGTTCGTTTACAATTTTATCCGGCAGTCTTATGGAGATGGCAACCGACATTTTCACTCACGGTAATACATTGAAATACTTGTATATTAATGTATTGCAATGTATGATAAAGTAGTTATTCATGGTCGCATTTTATCATCACCTACTTATACCGGATTCCATTATAATCACGTGAAGCGAATCATTCTTGTCCTGCTCGTGTTTTTCCTTCTGTCATTCATTCCGATTTCCAATGGAGGCGACGGGGCAAAAAGGGTTTACGTCGCTCACATCGACGGCATGATTGCGGGAGGCACGGAAAACCAGTTC
>CAZOAF010000114.1:0-3521 GCA_964577775.1 uncultured Thermoplasmatales archaeon
TACAACACTGGTGGCGCTCTCAGGCTCCAACTCTCTTACCAGTTCGGAGATTCGAGCATCATCGACGGATGCACGGTACGGGGGAAATACCCGAACTACAAGATTTTTTGCGACGGCCGCCAGATAGGCATGGTCGTCGGGAGCAGGGGGCTTGTATCCCTCACACTTGAGGGCGGCAGGAGGCTGGCGGAGACCGGTTCGTACCGGGTCGAAATAGATGATTTTATCCCCAGGGGCTCGATATTTGCCGTAGGCGTTACGGATGCCGATAAAAACATAAGGTGCGGGGACGAGGTGGTTGTCCTTCACGACGGTGATGTCAGGGCGGTGGGGGTGGCGGCGATGGGCGGCGAGGAAATGGTTGCCAGCAAAAGCGGCGAGGCAGTGAAGGTTCGCCATCACAAGAAATGAGGATATCCGGGTGTTGCGCTATACAACCATGTTCACTTCGATTTTGTCGTTCTTCCTGTCTACATCCACGAGTGTGTATTTTCCCTTTCTTCCTATGCTGCAGTTTACAACAGTTGTCTTCCCATGGACGGCGTACCCGGGATCCTCGTGAACGTGCCCGCATATCAAGAGGCGTGGCTTCATGGTTTCCATGATGTCCTTCACCCATTCGCTTCCTATGTGGAATCCGAGAGCCATTCTGTCCATAATCCCCTTCGGGGGCACATGAGTCACGAGCACATCTGCCGATGCATCGGAAACGGGTACCCATTTGTTCTCGGTGATGGAATACGCCCGGTCAATGCAGGGATTGCCGCCGCCTGCCCCGATGAAATTTATCCCGTTGAAGCCGTAAATTTTTTCGTGAAGGAATACGACATTGTCAAATCCCGCAGTTTCCTCTTCCATGCTCTTGCCGTCCATGTTTCCCGGGATTATCAGGACAGGAATTTCCACCTTCCCCAGAAAATCGAAGAACGATGGGTTGGAATCTATATCTCCCGCCAGAACTGCAATATCGGGGTCATTCTCGTTCAACCCTTCAAGAAAGGAATAGTACCTGCTTTCCCTGCCATGAAAGTCTGCTGCAGATTGAATCAACATACCTGTCATGGTTTGTTCTGCTGCTTCATTGCACCGGTTGTTCCCGGTCACTTGTTCATGCTCTCTTCCAGAATCTCGATGAGCTCCTCTATGTCAACCTCGCTGAGAAGGCCTTCCTTCTGCTCCATCCTGACCTCTGACAGGCGGAGGCGTATTGCTTCCTTGCACAGTTCGGCTACGCTTGAGTATCCCAGACCCGGATTGTTCTTTATAAGGGCCTCTATCTCTTCGTGAAGTTCCTTTGGTATCGATATGGTGCTGTATTTTGGCATTTTATTCCTCCTTTCTTAAGTTATATTATGCGTCCGTCTATTTTAATTTTATCTCTCTATCGTGAAATAGAGCTTTACCTTTGACTGGTACGATGAGATTTGGTCGTCCTCGACCAGAACCTCGAGATCGCTTACCGTGACCCTTCTTATATTCCTTATGGTCTTTTTTGCCTCGTCTATTGCACTCTTCACGGCATCTTCCCATCCGTCAGGAGAGCTGCCTATGAGCTCTATGCTCTTGATAACGGACATAATTTACTAACATGTATTGTATTATAAAACTTTTGATTGAACTGCATGAATGGGATAACCTTTTAAATAAAAATCCGATTTGCTGTCTGCATTCGGCAGGGGTAGCCAAGCCAGGTCAACGGCGCAAGGTTCAGGGCCTTGTCCTGTAGAGGTTCAAGGGTTCGAATCCCTTCCCCTGCACTATTTTTTGCATGACTTTGCCGGCAGTAAATTATATATGTATTGGCCGGATTAATAACGGGAGGTGAACAGATGTCAAGGAAGGCTTTTCAGGGCATATGTGCATTTGGCATTGTGGCATTGCTCGTTGCCATCACGGTTAGCCCCGTGTTCGTCTCGTCAATGAATGCGGGAATGAAAGCAGGAGAAGCAAAGGGAGGGGCGGAATACAGGGGTGTCCGGTTGAACATGGCAACAAATTACTTTCTGGTGATAAGACAACCCCTGATTTTCCTGATATGGATGGATTTCACGTCCGTGGATTATCTCAAATCGATAAATGCAAATGCTGTTTCGATGCTGCTGGCTTATGTTGTGAGCGGAAACGGCGATATAAATCCCTTCCCCTTCTCGTTCTCTCTGGCAAAATACCACATAGAACGATTTCACGATGCAGGAATGGCAGTTGCCTTGACGCCGATATTCATAAGCAAGAATTTTATTTTCGGTCTTATGCCGGAAAACATTCTTCAGAAGGATAATTTCTGGAGGAATCTTGAAAATAGAACGGTGGAAGCAGCCGAATTTGCGGAAGAACAAAACGTCGAAATCTTTTTTTCATCGAACGAACTGGAACTGGTGCTCGGGTGGGAAAGGGCATTGAATTTCTCCAAGAAAATCCTACCGGAGGTAAGGAATGTTTTTAACGGGAAGGTGGGATGGCAGGGATGGCTGAGGGGTCTCGTTGATATGGATATGTTTAAATTCAATGGAACCGTCAAACTGAGCGTTCCCATTGAAAGATTCAACTTCACGGGTTACGATATGTACGGCATGACCGCGGATGTAGGTCAGGATATAAAAAACTCGGCCGAATCGTTTGCCGGGGGATTCATAAAACTGGGGGAAAGGATAAGCAGGCAGAGCAACACGTCGTTTTTATTGCCGGAAATATTCGGCAGGACTCCAGAGACCGAGCAAATCACACATTTTTACTTCGAGGAAGCGAGAGGAAAGGCCGTGGGTTACTTCCCCATATATACTGTCTGGAAGAAATCGTTTTTCGACGATTTTGTAAAGGAGTTCTACAGCGAAATCCAGGAGTAATTATTCGCAGTATTACATTTGGTGCACCTGTATGGTTTTTCCATCCGGAAAGTCCCATTCCCTCGCCGCCTTCTCGTACACCTCTTTATTGTATATGCATCCAGGGTCGGGGGCAAGATAGTCACCGGTGTATGCATAGGCTCTTGCCCTGCACCCGCCGCAATAGTAGCGGTAATCGCATTTTCCGCAGAAGCCTTCCAGTATATCCTTGTTTCTCAAATCATTTAATATTTTGTTGTGCTTCCATAACTCTTCAAAGTCGTCTTCCAGAATGTTGCCAACCTTCAACGGGAAGAAAACGCAGGGCTGCAGGTCGCCGTTTGCACGCATGGACATGTAAAATCGGCCTGCACCGCATCCCCCTATAAATTCCGCCAGGTCAACAAGCTGTCCTGCAAGCTTAGGATTGTAAAAATGGGTTGGCACGACTTTCTGGCTATTGTCTTCCTCCTGCTGGAGTGCCACACGTGCGAATTGAGGTGCGGTTGAAAGTACGTTTATTTTCCTGCCCCCGCTCAGTTCGTCCCACAGCATTTTGATTACCTCCTCTCTCTCATCGGGCGACAGATCCATTTCGAAGATTTCCTTTCCCCTTCCTGTCGGTACGAAGTTATATGCCATGAACCAGTTTGCTCCGAGGTCTTCCCCGAACTGTATGATGTCGGGAAGCTGTTTGTA
>CAZOAF010000115.1:0-3483 GCA_964577775.1 uncultured Thermoplasmatales archaeon
CGGTACATCGAAGCCGTAAAAGAATTCAAACATGCCGGAGGCACCCACCTCATACTCTGCCACATGCCGGCGGTCGGGGAGGTTCTCGAGAACAGGAGTTACATGCCCTCGTACATGAAGACGGTGGATATGGCACGTGAGGTGAGCAATGCCACTGGAGTGGTGATTTTCGTAACCGTGGGCCCCTATCCCGTCGACTACCTGACGCTCAGGGACAGATTCGGAAGGGATGAAGCGAAGCAAATCATGTTCAGGGGAATGGAGGAGGCACAGCATCTGTGTCTGGAAGGCAAGGCGATAGCAATCGGCGAGATAGGCCGCCCGCACTTCGAAGTTGACGAACAGGCATGGGATGACAGCAACGAGATAATGGCATACGGCATGTCACTTGCCAGGGAGGCGGGCGTGCCCGTGGTTCTTCACACCGAGAGCATGAGGGAGGGAGGCTTCGCCGAGCTGGCGGAAATGGCGGACAGAACAGGCATTGCAAGGGGGAAGGTGATAAAGCATTTCTCGCCGCCCCTCGTGGCGGAGGATGAAAACCACGGCATATTTCCCTCCGTTCTTTCAACCGAGAAGGCGATAAAGAAGGCAATATCGAAGGGAACGAGATTTCTCATGGAAACGGACTACATCGACGACCCCCGCCGCCCCGGCGCCGTGCTCGGGCTGAAAACCGTTCCCAAGAGGGTAAAAAAATTTCTGGCTGAGGGGTGGATGAGCGAGGAAGATGCCTATGTGATTCACAAGGACAACCCCGAGCAGGTCTACGGAATTTCCATGGACTAGGATATGGCATTCAGTATTGCCTCAGCGCTCTTCGGGGTTGCCATTTCCTTGCCGCACCTCGGGCATACCCAGTAAATCTTGTTGCCGTACGAATGATGACTCATTTCGGCCCCGCAATACGGACATCTTCTTGTCATTTTCACCACTTTGCTTTCATTTTGCTTTCAATATATGGCATTCCGTCTATATAAGCATTTCGACATATATTTTAAAAAAATGACGCATTACAGGCGATTAAATGACGGAGACAAAAAAGTTGGTGAGGCCGAGCTACGACGAGTATTTTATGAGAATAGCAAAGATAGTTGCAACACGTTCCACGTGCACACGAAGGCAGGTGGGAGCGGTAATCGTAAAGGATAACCATTTGCTTTCAACAGGGTACAACGGACCGCCGAAAGGGCAGAAACACTGCGACGAGACAGGATGCATAAGAGAGGAATTGAACATCCCGAGGGGGGAACGCCATGAACTCTGCCGTGGTTTGCACGCCGAGCAGAACGCCATAATACAGGCTGCCGTATTCGGCACTTCGATAAAGGGAGGAACGATATATACGACCCATTTTCCGTGCAGCGTGTGCGCGAAAATGCTTGTAAACGCCGAACTCGAGGAAATTGTCTACGAGGAGATGTATCCCGACGAACTCTCGATAGAGATTCTGAAGGAAAGTAATATAAACGTGAGACAATTCAGGGTGGAGGATGAACCCGGAAATCAATGAAAAACTGCTTCTCACCTTGAGGGATATTCTTGCTGCAGTGGCTATAGTCGGCATATTGCTTGCCGCGCTGTGGGCATACACCGGGCAGTTTCCAGATACACCCATGGTCGTTGTCACCTCGGGCTCAATGATGCATGCAGATGCACCGTACGGGAAAATAGGAACCATAGACCCCGGCGACCTCATACTTGTGAAAAAGATTTCTGGAAATGATGACGTGATAACAAGAGGGGCGAGAAACAATCCGGCAACAACCCATCGTACGTACGGCGACTACGGGGATGTCATAATATACCATCCGATGGGAAATACGGAGAGAACCCCTATCATACACCGTGCAATATGCTGGGTCGAATACAGCAGGGGTGTGTATACTGTAAAGGAGTACGGAATAGAGAATGCATCCTCGATAACCATATCGGAGCTTCATATATTTGACTACAAACCGGCAAACAGCGGATTCATAACAAAGGGCGATAACAACGAATTGCCTGACCAGTATCCCAACGGGGGAATATGCGCCCAGCCGGTAAAGCCAGAGTGGGTAATAGGAAAGGCAAGGGGCGAACTGCCGTGGTTCGGCATGATAAAACTCATGATATACGGAAATCAGGGTGTCAACGCGGAGCAGGGATGGATGAAGGTCGGAAAGGCCGTCGCACCGAAGGATATATGGGTTTGCCTAGGACTTTCGATTCTGGCGATTTCCGCAATCCCGATTTCACTGGATGCATACGATTACTACAGAAGCAGGAAGGAAGAAGATTAGAGCAGACGCGACTGTATTTTGAGTTTCAATTCCTTTATATCGGGCATGCTCGGCATGAAATCATCCTGCGAGAGTATCTCGTCTATTTTATCCGCAGGGGTTGCCATCTGTATCTCTTTGGTTCTGCCGTAGCGCCCCTTGGATATCACCCTCGCCGTTATTATCCCGAGCATGTCAAGTTCCGATATCAAATCCGCAATTCTTCTCTGTGTCAGTGTGTCCATCCCCGTCCTCCCGCATAGCTGCTTGTAGACATTGTACACGTCGCCCGTGTTCGGCGGGCTGTCGAATATCTGGTTCCCTACGGCAACAGCCTTGAGGACGAGTTTGGACTGGGCGGGTAACGTGTGAATCACCTCCCTCACGCGGTCAATCTCTATCTTGTTGACAGCCATCCTCACGTGCTTTTCCAGAATCTTGTTATGCCCGGAGCGGTCGGCAATCTCCGCCGAAACCCGCAGCAGGTCGAGGGCGCGGCGGGCATCGCCGTGCTCCTGCGCCGCCAGCGCCGAGCATAGCGGAATGACGGACTCGTCGACTGCATCCTCCTTGAATGCAATCCTCGCCCTCTCCCCGAGAATATCCTCGAGCTGGTCTGCCTCGTACGGGGAAAAAATCATGTTCTCCTCTCCAAGAGAAGACTTCACCCTCGGGTCGAGAAATTCCGTGAAATTGAGGTCATTGGATATGCCTATTATGGAAGTTCTTGCAACCTTGAGGTCATTGTTCATGCGGGAAAGGTTGTACAACACCTCGTCCCCCTTCAGCTTGTCCACCTCGTCCAGCACAATAACCACCACGCCCCCGATGTTATCCATCCTTTTCACAAGTTTGGAATAAACCTCGTCCGTGGGCCACCCCGTGAACGGTATGCGTTCCGACCAGTCCTCCATGAAGTGATTTGCTATGTTCTGCAGAACGCGGTACTGCGTGTCAACTATCTCGCAGTTGATATATATGAAATACGTTGCCCTTTCCATCTCCGAGCCCTTCAGCGAAAGCTGCTTTCCCACGTACCGGGTTACCGCCGTTTTTCCGGTACCCGTTTTTCCGTATATGAAAACATTGGACGGCGTTTCTCCCCTGAGCGCCGGCACAAGAATGGAAGCAAGTTCTTCTATATTCTTCTCCCTGTGGGGCAATATATCGGGCACGTATGATGGACGTAAAACTTCTTTGTTTTTAAATATATTGCTTGATT
>CAZOAF010000116.1:0-3413 GCA_964577775.1 uncultured Thermoplasmatales archaeon
TTTAAAAGCTTTTCTATTTCTCCGGAAAGGAGTGACGCAGGGCAATCCATTATGGTGTAGCCGTCCTCGCTTTCATAGACAAATCCCTGGTCTGCAAGAAACCGCAGATTTTTTTCCATATCTTTCCTGTTTGCCTCCACTCCGTATTCCTCGCACTTCGAGATATATTCTTCAAAAATATCTTTTTTATCCGCGTACGCTCTGCCGGTACATAAAGTGGCAACCGAGAGTAGCATCAGGGCGTGGTTTTTCTCCATTTCCCCTATATCGCCGAACCACCCCTCCTGGTTCGCCTCTCTGACATCCTCCGGCATTATCATGTCATGCCCCCTCTGGTCGGCTATCATTGCAGAATTGCGGAGCAAATCTATGGCAGAGCGCATATGGCCCGCCGATACGGAGGCGATATCGGCAATCAGTGGCAGCACCTCCTCGTATGTACCTTTCGTCAGACTCTCATCTGCCCGGTACGATAGTATCTCCACCATCTGTTCCCTGGTATACGGGCGCAGTTCCACGACCGCTTTCTCGGCAAAGGTGGACCATGCAGCCGGGTCGTGCACGAGCTGCTCGAGCATAAGCGCCGAGCGGGTGACGGCCACGTAGCATATCCCGCCGCCCATCTCCGCCTGCCTTGATATGGTGTATGCAAAATGGCCCAGGTCTTTTGAATCCATGCCATCGACTTCGTCAAGTATGATGAGGTGTTCCCCCGTTATCTCCTTCCACAGCCGCTGGCTTGTCAAACCCGCGGTGCTGAAGTTGGGGCGTATCTGGTGCAGTATTTCCTCCAGTACCTTGTGCTCGGAGCGGTTGGTGTAGCAGTTGACATAGACATCCCCCCCTGTGTGTTTTGCCAGCAGGGTCTTGCCTGTTCCCACACCGCCGCTTATCAGAGCCCTCCTGTTTTCCAGAAGAAGGGAGAGTCTCTTTTTCTCGTCTTCCCTGCACGGGGTTTTTTCAGGAACGTATGACACCTCTAACTTTCTTTTATCTCTTAAAATCACGCTGTGACTAATCTGGCTGTAATAAATAAAATTTTTGCCTGCACAAAAAATTTTTATATCGTTCGCATTACACACTCTATGTTTTGCCCGAAATGCGGTTCCCTCCTCTACCCGAAGGGGGACGAGATGGTGTGCAGGAAGTGCGGATACAGCAGGAAGAAGGAGGGAAGCAGGGTCATCGTGTCGAGCAGGGAGGACAAGGAACTCACCATAATAGAGGAGAACGAGGATTTCAACGTGCTCCCGAAAACAAACGTGAGATGCCCGAAATGCGGGAACAATGAGGCATACTGGATACTCCGCCAGACACGTGCAGCGGACGAGCCTGAGACGAGAATATACACCTGTACAAAATGCGGGCACAAGTGGCGCGAGTACTAATTCAGCGGTTCCGTTCTCGGATGCATGTCCCACTGGTTTATGTTTCCTGGAACGTGATAGGGCAGACCTATCAACCCGAACAATTTGATTTTTAGTCCGATATAGTCGCTCCAGTAGTTTCCGTCCCAGGTGCTGCCGTGGTCATCCCATGCATTCTGTGCATTGTCCATTATATTGTTGTTGGTGAAAGAATTGCCGGAAGAACGTTTCCCGACAGATATGCCGTAATGCTCGTTTCTCTCGACGTCATTGTTGCCGAACATATTGTCATCTGCATCAACGAACTGGGGACCGTGCTCGTTCCTCCTTATCTCGTTTCCATATACGGTATTGTTGCCCGAACTGTAAAGATATATGCTGTACCAGTTCATAAAGAATGTATTTCCCGATACCATGCTTCCGCCGGAATTGTCCATCCAGAGTGCATACCATCTGTTATTCGAAAAATTGTTTTCCTCCACTGTGAGCGACGGGGAATACTCGCTCCAGACGCCGTACCAGTTGCCATCCACGGCATTGCCGCTCACGATTGCGCCGGGCGAGTGCGTCATGTAGATTGCGTATTCGTTGTTTTTCATGAGACGGCTGTTTTCCACGATGCAGCCGGAAGCATTTTCCAGGTATATGCCCCAGTCATAGCCGGACACGGTTGCATTCCCCACAGCGCATCCGACCCCGCGGCACAGAATACCTGCATAATTTTTCCCGCTGCCGCCGCTCCCGACGGACATATGACCGATTGTCACACCGTCGGCATTTGCAATAATACCGTTCCCATCGCTTACCAGAACGGTCCCTCTTTCGTCCTGCCCCACCAGTCGTATGGATTTGTCCACCTTCACTTCCTCGTGATACGTACCGTTGTAAACAAAAACGGTATCGCCGTCTGCCGCATCGTTTACAGCATCCTGAATCGTCGTGTAGTTTCCTGCCCCGGAGCCGCCCACGTAAAGCGTTCTTCCGTCCGTCACACCGGCTGGCAGCGACCCACCGGCATTGCCGCCCATCGCCAGCGTGGGGTCACCGAAAAGCTCCAGTTCCTCCGCCGCCTTGATGTGGAAACTTTCCGAAACACCATGGTGATACGTGTTGAATGCGCTGAGATAGCTGGCTATTGCATCCCCGACCATGGCGCCGAGCACATCTGTTTCGTGGTATTCCTTGAAAAGGCGCAGGTGAAGGTTTCCGAGATAGAATTCCGTCGAATTTTTTCCGTGCCCTATCCAGCACAATCCCGTGGAGCCGATGGATGCCACCGCCCCTCCCCCCCTGCTGCTCACGAAAGCCCAGTTGAAGCACTCCCTGCTCTGGTTGAACTGTCCGAGGCGTGCACCCGACGTGAGTACTACCGGCAGTCTGTCTTTATTTTTCAGCAATCGGATGTTGTAGTCGTAGTAGTATATCCACTTTTCCTCGTCATAGGGATGGGTTGCCCACAGATGATGGGCGCCCGCTCCCGCAAAAACCACGAAGCCTGCCCCCCTGTTTATCGCCCTGGAAATGGTGAGCATATTCATCCCGCCGGACGGGTACTCCCTTGTTATGTTGAAGTTCCCTATCTCCTTTGCTATCGCCTCCTCGATGTATATGCCCTCGGCAATATTTCCGCACGGGTCGTTCGGATACAGGTCGCCGCCGCACATGACCATGTTTTTGAACCATTCCTTTTCACCGTTGTTTTCATAATTTATGATTTTATCCGCTACCGTATTCACCTCCCTGATATTCCTGCATGCAAGTCTTCCTATGTAAACATCAGGATAGAGGTCAACGGTATCCGTCTTCTTTCCTTCGGCGGTTTCGTGGTCGTATTCACCGTAATAGCCGTTGTTGTTGCTGTCCCATGACGAGAATGAGCCGTCGGCATTGTATACGTCGGCGTAGTAGAGGTCACTTATGAATCTCCTCTCGTACTCCCACGAGGAACTCCTGTCGTTCAGATAAGAATATCTCACCGGAAGCTGTTCGTATCCACCGACGAGCATAACGTACTTTATCCCCCAGTTCTCAAGCGCATCCTTGATG
>CAZOAF010000117.1:0-3372 GCA_964577775.1 uncultured Thermoplasmatales archaeon
ATGACTATGCCTGCCGGAAGCCGATAACCTCCATTGAGGAGATAGGAAATGCATTCGGCTGATGCATGCAGGACCCTGAATTGGCAGATATAAACCATTCCGGCAGTTAATATTTGCCGAATCGGGAGAGTTATATATCAAAATACAATTTACCACGATGAAAGACCGTGAAGTGGTACCGATTGTTATCATGGGGGCGCTTTTTTTTATTGCCCAGATCATGTCACTTGCAGCAATAAACCCCTTTCACGATGTGGGTGTGAAGGCGTTCGAAAATCCGGATGACCCTGCGAACATAGTCCAGATAATATTGATTGTCATCGTTTTCACCGCGTTCATACTGCTGGTTGCCAGATACAGAAAGGATTTCGTGAAGTACGTGATACTCTTCGTGTTTTTCATGTCGATATACTACATATTCCAGGCATTTTTTCTTATTGCGGTCCCGTCAATCTCCTTCCCGCTGGCGCTTGCCGTTGCCATCCTATCCATCATACTGCTGATGAAATACCCCGAGTGGTATATTGTGGACGCGCTGGGGGTCGCGATGGCGGCGGGGATTATAGCCATATTCGGCTCTTCGCTCTCCATACCGCTTGCAGTCGCTCTTCTTTCCATACTTGCCGTGTACGACGCAATATCGGTCTACAAAACAAAGCACATGATAAGCCTCGCGGACACGGTTGTCGGGGAGAGCCTGCCCCTGCTCATGGTCGTGCCCAAGAAGCGCAACTACTCGTTTCTGAAGGAGGAGGGGCTGGGCGAGGAGAGGGACGCCCTTTTCATGGGGCTCGGGGATGTCATCATTCCCGGCATACTTGCATCTGCATCATATTTTTACGGAAGTCTTTATGTCGCCATGGCAGCTATCGCCGGCTCGCTCGCGGGGTTCTTTTTCTTAATGAACATGGCGGCGAAGGGGAACCCGCAGGCAGGCCTTCCGTGCCTCAACGGGGGGGCGATAGCGGGCTATGCCATATCCAGTTATCTGCTGTTCGGGAAACTGCTCGGATTCTGATCACATCACCCGGTAGCCGCATTCCTTGCAGCGTATGCCCCCATCTCTCTCGAGTTTTCCGCCGCATTTGGGGCATCTGATATCCTTTGTCAGGTAGGAGAGCCATGCCTCCCTGACCTCCGGCAGGTCGGCTTCCCTTGCCCTTGCGAGTGCCTCCCTCTGCTCATCCGTGCTTACGAACCCCTCCAGCAAATCAAAGTTGAGCCTGCCGGTGCTTTCCGCTTTCTCGCCTCTGGCGAATGCCGAGAGGGCGATGCCAGAAACAAGTCCGCCTATGTGTGCGAGATGTGCCACGCCGTCGGAAACGCCGCTCAGCGTGTAGAGGCTCTCAAGCGCGGCGAACATTATCGTGGCAACTATCACGGGCATTCTCACGAAGAACATTATGGGAAGGGGAATGGGCATGACAACCTTGTCCCTGGGGTAGAGTGCGGCAAACGCCCCGAAGACCCCGAATATGGCACCGGATGCGCCCACAAGCATGACGTCACTCCCCCAGTTGAAAGCGGAGAAAAATATTGCCCCCATCATTCCTGACAGGAAGTATATGATGGCGAATCTTCCGCTTCCGACACGCTGCTCGAAGGGGATTCCTATGAGAAGGAATATTATCATGTTCATGAGTATGTGGAGAATGTCGCTGTGGACAAACATGGAGGTGAACAACGTGTATGTGTGGGGTAGGCCTCCTGCCTCCAGGTAGGAAGGTCTGAATGCAAGGTCGTGAAACACGGGAGATGGGCCTGCATAGAAGCTCCGTGAGGTGAATATCAGTATGAAAAAAACAATGAAATTGATTATGACCACCGTCTGGGATACCAGCATCTTTTTCCTTGCCGAGTATGCAAGCCCGAGCATTATTACAAGTATCGTTGCAATCGACATTACGTTCATTTTCTCCTCCAGTGAAAATATATCAGCAGAAATGCTATCGAGAAGACCGCAATTACCGCAACGGCATCCACCACCCTGTCATAGTTCCTTCTTTCCATTCCGACCCTATCCTCTCCGGAAAGATTCCAGTCGTAGTTAAATATTTTTGTGAAATATTTTCCCGCGTACTCGCTTTCGACTATTATCCCCATCTCCCTGTTGTTCCTGACCGAGTTCTCGTTCCAGTTTATCGATGATATGAGCGTCTTGTTTCCGTCCACCACAATTCCCTTGTTGTGTACGTTCGTGAAGTACGACCAGTTGGAATAAACAAATTTCACGTCTATGCCGTTCTGCTTCAGGTAGAGGGCGGTCTCCTCGTTCATTCTGTCCGTTGATTCGTAGCGGGGGTTGTAGTTCATTATGACCCGGACGTCGACGCCCGCCCTGC
Source organism: uncultured Thermoplasmatales archaeon (assembly GCA_964577775.1). Classification (GTDB taxonomy): domain Archaea; phylum Thermoplasmatota; class E2; order UBA202; family DSCA01; genus VBQP01. Next base: position 2,343 of record CAZOAF010000117.1, read on the forward strand.
TCTTGTTCACGATTTCGCTCAGAAAGGGATTCGTTCCGTCCCATTCCTTCTGTATGTACAGCTGCTCGATGAATATGCTCTTTCCGGCCGAATCCAGCAGTTTGAGTATTTCCCTCTCCGCATTGTCAGGGGATAGTATGACGGTGAAATTGAAAGTCCCGTTCACGTATGCAGGGTAGAACGAAGGCCGGTAGTTCCCCTCGGGTATGCTCTCGTCCATGAAAAATTCGGGGGGCGGGTTTCCGTACAGAAAATCGGAGGGGCGGAAGGGAATTACATCCGTGTAGTTCATGTCTTCCCCGAATACATCCAGCAAAAAATCCGCCAGACTCCCGTTTTCCACGACGATTCCCCATTCCCGGTTTCCGAAAGTGTTAGATGCCGGCACACCTGCCTTTCCCCAGTTGGCAGACTGGATTATGCACGTTTCGTTGTCAATGACCGCATACTTCGCATGGTCGAACGCATAGCGGCGGTATATCCCTTTCTCCGAATCACCTGCCATGTAGAACACCTTTCCCCCGTGCTCGTAAATTTCGTTTGCCACGTATCTCTCCTCCATGCCCAGGCCGCCCGCCGGCTGCCCCTCCAGTAGCACGGTAACGGAGACGTTTCTTTCAAGGGCACGGCATACGGCATCGCAGAGCAGAGGATTCGTGAATTCGTACATGTTGAGGTATATGGATTTACTTGCATTTTCGATTTCGGATGATATCTCGCGGAAGGAGCTGTCGGGGGACGAGAACAGGGTTGCATTTCCCGTGGCGGAGATGCGGAACGGGAGAAAATCTGACCCCCCTATGCGGCTGCTGGTTTTCCAGTCCCTGCTGGAGTTGGTGTCCATGAACGTTCCATCGAATTTCCTTTCCATTATCCTGCCCGCCGGAACGGTGTCCACCGGCTTTCCGTCCCACCCCCCGTTGAATGTTCTGTTGCCGTATATGACGGTATCGATTGTGTGGTTGTAAAGATCCTTCAAGCATATGATGCCCCCCTCGTTTGACATCACGAAAGAGCCGTGCCGCTCCAT
>CAZOAF010000118.1:0-3277 GCA_964577775.1 uncultured Thermoplasmatales archaeon
GTGGTGGAAAACGCAGGTGAGGGAATCGGGGTTGTTGATGAAAATGAGACCTTTGTTTTCACAAATCCCGAGGCGGAGAAAATCTTCGGAGTCGATGAGGGCACACTCACGGGAAGGAACCTCATGGATTTTCTTTCAGATGAAGAAAAGAAAAAAGTTCTTCAACAGACCGAAAAACGCAGAGGAGGGGAGAAAGGCACATATGAACTTGAGATTGTTCGCCCGGACGGAAAGAAGCGGATTATAGAGGCCACTGTTTCCCCCCGCTTTGACCCGGACGGGCAGTATGCCGGTGCATTCGGCGTTTTCAGGGACATCACCAGGCATAAGGCGATGGAGGATGAAATAAGGGAACGCGAGGAGCGGTACAGAAAACTCCTGAAAACCATGCCCGATGCGGTTACCATGATGGATCTGGAGGGCAATATCACGTATGCATCGAAGAGAACACTCGAAATGTATGGTTTTGAAAGCGAAGACAATATTCTGGGGATGAATTTCCTTAATTTTATAGTTCCGGAGGAGCACGAAAAGGCAATGGATAACATGAGAAGAACCATGGAAACGGGATTCGTGAGAAACGTTGAGTATACCCTGCTGAGAAAGGACGGCAGCAAGTTTACCGGGCTTTTAAGTGCATCTGTCATAAAGGATGCTGACGGAAATCCGGATGCTTTCATTGCGGTAACGAGGGATATCACCGACCGTAAGAAAGCGGAGGATGAGGTTCGGCATCTCAGTCAGTTCAGGGAAAGCGTAATCGACAATGCCAACGTATGGCTGGACGTGCTTGATGAAAATGAAAATGTGGTCATATGGAACAGGGCGGCGGAAAATATAAGCGGCTATTCGGCGGGGGAGGTGGTGGGGCACGGCAAGATATGGGAATGGCTTTACCCCGACGAAAACTACAGGAAACAAATCACTGAAAAGGCGGCTGCCATTATACGGAGAGATGAGGTGGTGGAGGATTTCGAGACGACTATCAGATGCAAGGACGGTGAGATAAAGGTCATTTCATGGAATTCCCGCAGTCTTCTGGGCAATGACGGAAAGCCCATAGGCTCCATCGCACTTGGCAGGGACGTGACAGCCCGCAGGCGGGCGGAGGAGGAATTGATGAAATTCAAGACAGTGGCAGATAATGCGCGTTACGGCGTTGCCATAGCCGACATCGACGGAACAGTCCGGTATGTAAACGAGTATTATGCCAACGTTCATGGATACAGGGTGGAGGAGGTGGTGGGAAACAGCGTATCTATTTTTTACAATGACGAACAATTCAGGGAGGTGATGAAAGTGAGGGAAAGATTGTTCAGAGGGGAAGTTGAAGGTGTCAGAGAGGTTTGGCATTCACGCAGGGACGGCTCGGTTTTTCCCATGATGATGGGTGCGGTGGTGATAAGGGGTGAAGGGGGCAAGCCGGAGTATCTGGCTGTCAATGCACTTGATATCACCGAGTACAAGCGTATGGAGAAGGAGCTTTCCCAGAAGGACAAGATGGCAGCTCTGGGAAGAATTGCATCCGTTGTGTCCCATGAACTGAATACTCCTCTTGCAAACATCGGGGTTACTGCCGAGTACCTCTCGTCAAGACTTTCGGGCGAATATGAAGAGGAGTTAAAAATAATCATGTCCGAGGTTGACAACGCTTCCGATATCATAAAGAGAATACTGAATTTTTCCCGCATGGATAATCTTGAACTCGAGGAGGTGGATATCGGAGCAGTGGTGATAAGGGCTGTCGAGGCTGTGAGTGCCAAGCGCAGAACGGATGCCATAGAGGTGGAAGTGGAGAAATGTATGGTCAGGGGGGATAAATACCGTTTGTTCGAGGTCATGGTGAACATAATAGACAATGCCGTTTTGGCACGGGATTCCCTGAAGGAGAAACATATCATAGAAGTCAAATCTTTCATGTCGGACGATTCTGCAGTCATAACGGTCACGGACAACGGCGTGGGCATGGATGCCTCCGTGGCGGAAAAATCCAGCCAGCCGTTTTTCACCACAAGGGCGAAGGGGGAGGGGGTGGGACTCGGTCTATTTATAGCCAAGTGGATTGTGGACGAACACGGCGGAAATCTATCCATCGAGAGCGAGAAGAACGTGGGGACCAAGGTAACGGTAACAATTCCGTGCGTCGGGGGAAAAAATGAATGATACGAATGAAAATATCACGGACAGCAGCATGAGCATATTGGTGGTTGACGACAACATAATCTTCAGCCAGCAGCTGAGTAAGTATCTTGCAGCCAAGGGGCTTTCCGTGGATATTGCGAACGGCGGCAGGAGCGCAATTGAAATGATGGGCAATGGCAGATACGATGTTGTTGTTCTCGATTTGAAGATGCCTGATTTACCGGGTGTGAAAGTTCTGAGATGGGCACGCCAGCACGGCATATCGTCACGATTCATCATAGTCACGGGCTACGGGGACATAGATACGGCCGTGGAGACAATGAAACTCGGGGCCGATGAGTACGTTCAGAAACCATTCAAGGCAGAGGAACTATTCGAAATAATAAAGGGAGTCGGCAGCAGGATGCCCTCCCGGTACAGAAATCCGGAAGAAAATCCCAGGGAGTGGATGAAACAGATGTGCGAGGGGAGGGATATTCTCCTCATCACAGATAAAAGCCCGAAAAAATTTGAGAGAGAATACGGAATAAAAGTCGCAAGAAGCGTGCATCTCAACGATGCCCTCCGCGAAGACACTCTCGGCAGGACAAAATTTTCGATGCTCGTCGATGTGGTGGAGAAATTCGCCGGAGGGCATGACAATTCGATCGTTATACACGGAGGCATATCCCGCCTGCTCGACATCTACGGCTCGGATGATTTGCAGGAGTATCTTATGAATATTTACGGTATGGCAAAAGAGGGACATTTTCAGATGGTTGTGATGTACGAATCGCCGGTGGAGAAGGAACTTTTCAAGGCGATGCAGGAAATACCATTTTTCTTGAGCGTTGAGGAGATGTCAAAGGTTCTAGGGAGTGTCATCCGGTGTTTGATAATCAGGGCGCTCGACGAACGGAAGACATTGCGCTATTCGGATTTGATGAAGGAGACAAACATCGGCCTTTCATCTGACCTTGCGTTTCATATAAGGAAGCTTATGGACTGGGAAATCGTTTCGAAGGAAGGAGAATACTATGCCCTTACCACGCGAGGACGATACTTTGCCGATGTGCTGGACATGCTGCTGGACGGAGGATACAGGGACCCTGCAAGCAATATCATGTACTGCCGGTTGTGAACGTTTATGTGCCAT
>CAZOAF010000119.1:0-3274 GCA_964577775.1 uncultured Thermoplasmatales archaeon
GTTCAGAAGAATTAATAAAGGGAAGGTATATTAGGGCATCATGTCCTCCATATCCTTGTTGATATTGCTTCTGGTTTTGATAGGCGTATGGACCATCGTGGTTTATGCAGTAGGGAGGTTTAAGAAGGATAGTTTTTCATTGTGGGGTCCCATAGTGATGTGGAAAACGGAGAAGGGCAAAAAACTCATAGCACGTATTGCAAGAAAGGAAAGATTCTGGAAGGCATATGCAGATTTCGGTATATTGCTTTCGCTGGTCGCCATGTTTGCCACGTTTGCCCTGATTCTGTGGAATGTCAAACTCACGTTCGAAATAGCACCCGAAAATGCCCCCTCGCCCCAGATGCTCATAGGATTGCCGGGAATAAATCCCATCATACCCGTCGGTTACGGAATACTGGCACTTGCAATAGCGATTATAATACACGAGTTTTCCCACGGCATACTGGCAATGGCAGAAAAAATAAAGGTTAATGCACTCGGATTGATTTTCCTGATTTTTCCCATAGGCGCATTTGTGGAACCCGACGAGGAGGAACTGGAGAAGGTCAGCAGGAGAAAGCGTTCGAGGGTCTTTGCAGCAGGACCCACATCCAACATGATTCTTGCCTTTGTGTGCGCCGTCATATTTTCCTCGCTGATGATGGGAACCCTTTCGCCAAAAACCGATGGCGTGGTGATAACGGGCGAGGTGGCGAACAGCCCGTTCGATATTTCCGACATAAAACCGTGGAGCGTTATCACCTCCATCAATGGAAGTGAAATAAAAAATATGGATGACTTCGAGCGCATATCGGAAAATATAAACCCCGGCAAATACTACAATGTCACCGTATTTTACAAAGGGAAGTCATCAGATGCCAGCATTCTCGGCGGCGTGGTGGTGGCCGGAGTTGTGAAGGGATATCCTGCATATGAAGCAGGCATGAAAAGCGGGGATGTTCTCTACAGCATAAACGGTACGGAAATCAATAACGGCAGCACATTTTTCCTTGCAATGAATAAGACGGCAGCAGGAGAAAATGTGGTTGTGGAATACTACAGATACGAAAATGGCACATTCGAGAATCGCAGCGTCTCCATGGTGCTTGCAGACAAATACGAATATTATGAAAAGTACCATGCGAACAAAAATGATGAGGAGTTCAGAGGAAAGGGTTTCATCGGACTATCTACAATCAATATGGGAATAAATCCGATACCTGCGGATTATTATCCGCATAGGCTTGCGCATCCTCTGTCCAGCACGAAGAATTTCTTCTTTTATGTTGCCCTGCCGTTCGCCGGTTTGTCCCCGTTTCCAGATGGATTCACGGCAATTTATTCCACACCACTGCCATCCTCAATATTCTGGCCTCTTGCAAACACATTCTACTGGCTTTTCTGGCTGAACTTTGCCATAGGGACATTCAATGTCCTGCCTGCTGTGCCGCTGGATGGCGGATACATATTCAAGGACGGGATAGCATCCATAACAAGGAAAATCGGAAGGAAGATGAAGGAGGAGAAGGTTGACAGGATATCATCCTCCGTGACGACGATATTCTCCGTGATAGTCCTCCTTGCGATACTGGCAATGCTGGTAATTCCGAGAATCAGGGCTCTCCTTGCATAGAAAGTGGAAGCCGAATTCTAATGCGCATGACTTTATTTGGAGAACTATTTCCGCTCTCTCCCGGAAGGATTATTGGTGAATTGCGATTGCATGCCTTCACTTCTTTCTGATGGCTATGAAAAGCAGGCATACGAAAGCGAACAGTATCACCGCAGGGATAATCCACACCAAATCGCCCAGCCCCTGTTCCGTCACCACTTCGTAAATTCCTATCTCGCCGCTTGTTGTTCCGTAGTAATGATCGTATGAACCGTCTCCGTCGGAATCGAACAGAATCGATTTCTCGTCGTTTATCACCTTCTCGGCGGTATCCCTCAGGGAACTGTCCTCCCTGTCCCAGTAAACATATTCCTTACCGTCTTCCTTCCACAACAAATATCCTGTCTCGTTCCCGATGGTTACATTTATGGTTCCGCTGCTGTCCTTCGGGTCCGCTCCAGCCTCTATTTCCACCGTATCAGGTATGCCGTCCATGTCATAATCCTCCGGTATGGTGAAATATCTGAAAATGCCGGATGTATCATTTCTGTTAGCGTTTGATGATGAATCCACCGCTTCTATGTAGTATGTGTATTCTCCGGTCTGGTCATACGATTTTGAATAGTAATATACCTTGCTGTCGCCCCTCCGGGACATATCATATGTGCTCTCGCTTCCCCCGTGTATCACGTGGAGTGTTGCCTTGCTTATGCCGCTGGAATCGTTTATAAGTGCAGATATGTTGATGTCACCATATATCACCTGTTTCTGCGGGTCAGCGGTGACTGCCCTTATGGATGGTGGTATCGTCTCAACACCTTCGTAGACAATTCTGAAGGTCATGTTCTCACTCTGCCCCATATGTTGCCATTCTGCACCCCCTCCCGCAGTATCAAATGCCCTTACGGAGAAGGAATAATATCCTATCCTGTCATAGGTGGTGTTGAAATAGTAAACATCGGTATCCCCTATACGCTCCATGGATTGTTCCGAATACAGGCCATCACCGTCATATACAAAAGCCACTGCACTGTCAATGGTTGTACTGTTGTCATATATTGTTGCAGATATGTTTACAGACTCACCAAGATACTGCACTGACGGTGTAACCCTGATGTTTGATATGTAAGGAGAGTCGGAATCGGTGCTGCCACCTACCTTTATGTCCTTTATGGCAAAATTGTTGGCAGTATCCGATTCGTCCTGGCATTCCGCCTCGACTTTTATGGAATACGTACCATTCTTTTCCGGCTTCCATGATATATAAACGCTTTCCGAATTTCTCTTCTCTATAATCTTATCAATGCTTCCGCTTCCTATAATCGTGTACTTTCTCGCACCTTTTTCCTTCACGTAAAAACTGATTTCGGCGGTTGTATCATTATAGCCGATGTTGTGAATCGCAGCAGTTATGTTCACAGTATCATTGAGTACGGGATGAGATATGTCAAAACCCACATCATCCATGTTTATTTCAAGGTCCGGAAGGGGGATAACATCCATGAACAGGGTATTCCAGTTGTCGGTTTTTTTCCATTCCGGTATATCCCCGTTCTCGTTGACCCTGGCGACCAGAGTCCATTCGCCGTTGTAAGAAGGTTCACCGTAATACGCATGCCATGTGAAAGCGACATCCTTTGTTTCACCTTTTTTGAGTCCAGACAAACTTTTCACCATTTT
>CAZOAF010000120.1:0-3267 GCA_964577775.1 uncultured Thermoplasmatales archaeon
CCCACGAGCTGTATGCTCTTCTCTATGAAAAGGTTCTCCTCGTACGTCCCGTCAAATACATATATGATATCCCCACTGCTGGCATTGTCGATGGCGTTCTGTATGCTGCTGTACTTGTCGTTTTCCCCGTCCGAAGTCCATTCGGCATTCACAAAAAGTATTTTTCCCGTAGGAAACGCATATCCGTTCTCGTAAGCACCGTAATGGCTTCCAATACCCAAAAACAAAAGAGATACAACTATCACTATTGCAATCCCGACCCCTCTCTTCATTTAGACACCGGATATATAAATGACCTTCTTACACTTAAAGTTTTTTATTTTTATCGGTTGCCGCCCGTGATTTTTATCAAATATTAAATAGTATTCTGCACATATCGTCTCGTATGAACATTACATTGCATGCTGTCGGCGGATACGACGAGGTCGGCAGAAATATGACATGCCTGGAGGTGGGGGATGAGGCGGTCATTCTCGATATGGGGCTTTATCTTGACAGATACGTTCCCCTCCAGGACGAGGAGAATCTGCCGTACAAGAAACTGATTCAGGAAGATGCCATACCGAACGACAGTACGATATCAAATCTGAAAAAGAAGGTGAAGGCAATAGTTCTGAGCCATGCACATCTCGACCACATAGGCGCCGTGCCCTGGCTTGCCTCGCGCTACAACTGCCCCATTCTGTCAACACCGTACACGGTTGAGATACTGAAACGGATGGAGAAGAACAAATCATTCAAGATACAGAACAAGGTGCTCACAATCAATCCGAATTCAAGATACAGGGTTTCCAAGAACATCGAGATAGAATTCATACACACCACCCATTCCATCGTCCAGGCATCGATGGTCAACATATCGCTCCCCCAGGGAAACATACTGTACTCTCTCGACTACAAATTTGACAACCGCCCCATTGTCGGGAAGAAGACAAACAAAACCCGCCTCAGGAAGCTGGGCAAGGAGGGCGTGATGGCCCTGATTGTCGATTCCACGAACGCAGAGGCGGAGAAGAAGACGTTTTCCGAGTCCGTTGCGAGGGAGATGCTGCGCGACGTCTTGCTGGGAATGGAAACGGAGGGACACGGGGTCATCGTAACCACATTCGCATCCCACATCGCGCGCTTGAAGAGCATATTCGACATGGGAACCGCCATGGACAGAAAGGTTGTTTTTGTGGGGCGCTCGCTCCACGATTACATAAATGCCGCGGAGAAACTGGAATTCGTGAATTTTTCCAGGGATGCAGAGATAATAAAGAGCGCCTTCATAGGAAAGAAGAGATTGAAGGAATTGAACGACAAAAGGGAGGACTACGTCATAGTGGCGACAGGCGGACAGGGAGAACCGAATGCAACTTTGTCCAAGATGGTGAACGGGGAGGTGCCTTTCGAGATAATCCCCGATGATTTCATCGTTTTTGCCTCGGGAGTGATTCCCACACCCATGATACAGGCAAACAGACAGATTCTGGAGCACAAGATACACAATACAAGGGCCCGGATTTTCAAGGATATACATGTCTCTGGCCATGCCTCGAGGGAGGACATAAGAGACCTGATAAAAATCGTATCACCGAACACAATCATACCCGCCCACGGCAACATGCAGAAGCTCGCATCGGTTGCAACCCTTGCCTTGGGAATGGGTTACCGTCTCGGAACGGATGTCCACCTGCTCCAGAACGGGCAGAAGGTCGTTATAGACAGGATGTGAATCAGGACGGACGGATGGTCACTTCAAGCGAATGGAGGCGGGGCACGTATGCATCGACCTCAACCCTCTCTATTCCACCGACCACCGTCTCCTTTACGATTTTTCCGTTCTGAACTTCGTAATCCCCTGCAGGCACGTAGAAATGAAGCCTTGCCGTGACATTCATCTCCAGGTCGTTCTCTATGTCCGCGCTGACGGTGCTGGCGGAGCCGTCATTTTCGGAGTAGGTGCAATTGAGACGGTAAAGGGGAATGGAGTACTTGGGTTCCCTGTAATTGTACGAGGTGATTTTCCCGCTGTTCACATCTATGAGACGGTATCCCCAGTATGCATCGTCCGCGCTGAGTTCGCTCGCGCACGTGGTCGTGGTGATGTACAGGGTACCTCCCTTTACCGTAACGTTGTCATAATGGACGTGACCGTCGAATACCGCGCTGACATCGTATTTCTCTATGAGGCTGAGCAGTTTTTCCCTGCCCGTGTAGTTCCTGTTTTTAAAAAGCGAATCGTTCTTCGTGTCCCACAGCGGGTTGTGATGCAGCATGATGAATCTTGCCTCGGCACCGGCGGAATTCTTCAAATCCTTCTCTACCCACTCCATCTGCTCGTCCTGTATGTGGCCGCCCCACTGAAGAGGGGCATACGAGATTGCCCACCTGCTCGGTGCAGGCCAGTCGTACGAATTTACGGAAGTGAAATGGTACTTCCCGTAATCGAACGAATAGTACAGCGGACCTATGAATTTCTTCCACAGCTTGAAACCGTCCTGCCCCGTCTGTATGTACCCGTCGTGATTTCCCGGGCAGAGAAACGTGGGCACATCGAATTCCTGCAGTATCTTGTAGCATTTCCTGTATTCCACCGAATACTCGAACGGGTAAAGCTGACCGAAGACCAGATCGCCCGTTATTATCACGAAATCGGGATGAAGTAGGTTTACCTCCTCCACGCTCTTTCTGGCAGCCTTCCATCCTATGGTCTTGAAAACGTCAACCGTCATGCCCCTCGGGTCACCTATGTGGAAATCGGTGAGGTGGACGAACGAGAAATTCTCCTTGTACTCATCCACCACGGACACGGCCCTCGGCTGCCCCGCCTGCAGGGCGTTGCCGCCTTCATATGCAATGACCGTTATGTTGTACAGATCGTCGTCGGCATTGACCGGGACATTGGCGGAAATCTCCCAGAGCCCGGAGGTTGAATTGTACTCGCTGTCCCCCATGCCGAGAGGAAATGTCTCCGCCACGGGGTCGTAGGCTGTTGATATGGAACATCCCCAGCTGTCGGGGGAACCGCTGAAATTCACGAGAATCGTGAAATCGTCCCCCTTTGCAACTATTGCAGGATTGGAGAAAAGAGGGTAGGAAATCTTCATTTCGTCGGAATTCATGAAATTTCCGGCAAATGTCGTTCCGCTCTCCCCTTCGGAAATGTAACTTTCCGACGACGGGGTATTCCCGGAATTCCCGACAATCATGGGAGATATGCCTCCGAAAACAAGTATCACAATAGCAAAATAGACGGCTTTTTTCATCGGTTTATATCACGCC
>CAZOAF010000121.1:0-3256 GCA_964577775.1 uncultured Thermoplasmatales archaeon
CCGTGTCGTTGTATCTCATCTCGCCGTCGATGTAGAATTCCACGTTTCTTATGCCCGTGTTGCTCGCCGCATCGGCGTCGATGGTTATGCCTCCTATTATGATTGTTCCGGACAGGGGGATTATCTCACGGTCGTTCACGTAAAGGGCATCCAAAGGTCTGGTGATGCCAACCGAAGCATTTCCGGTGATTTTGAGAACGAGAAGCGTACCCCCCTCCAGATAATCTTCGTATCCCTCGTTTTCATCATAAGGAACATTTCCGCTGCTCACCGCTCCGTTTATGCCCCTCTTCATCCATTCGACGGACGCAGGGCTGTAGGGAAGTTTAACATGGAGGGACGTATCGTCGGCTGCATAAAAGGTGGATACGATGCCCGTGGTGGATATGCACCTGGAAGGGCTCTGAAGGCCGTCACCCAATATGTTCGATATCAAAAAGCCCGCGTCAAAATCAAGCCCGGCACCGTTTATGAATATCCGGTTGTCATCCCTTGACGCCAGCACGTACGTATTCCCACCGTAACGGCAGGTGGAAAGAACCTCTCCCCACACGTCACAGGGCTTTATCTTGTTGAACAGAAACCAGTCGTCGCTGAGGTGGGTATATGTTATACCTTTGTAAACCCCGTCCACCGGATGATTTTCACCGAATTCCGTGTCGAATACGGTGTTTGATATGCCTATCCTGCTCCTGACATCCTGCCAGTTGCTGGTGGATGCGGGGAGGGTGGAACCCACCTCCAGAAACACGGTCTTGTTGCCGTGGAACAGATTCACGATACTGTCCGGCAAATCGAGGACATTGCTTTCGTCCCACCATCCGCCCCTGGTGTAGATGTAATATGCATCCGCATCTTTCACAGGCTCCGATGTCACCACCACCCTGTAACCGCTCGCCATGATTCCGTTCGCTATCGCCGAGAAACTTACATCCAGTAACTGCCACGGGTCCATGTCCTTCGGGTCATCGTTTGTTCCCGCCTCGCTCGTGAGATATACCACCACGTCGCACACGGGCTTTTCCTCGTCAATTATGTAGTTCTGAATTACGGGAAACAGGGAAGACGGTTCGAAATCCTCGAAATCGGTTCTGTTGTAAATCATGGCAAAGATGTAATCGGGATGATACTGAACCATTCTCATGAGCATGACATTCTCCATGTTCTCGATGCTTCCAAGAGCCCAGTCATCCGGACAGCTTTTCATCCAGTATGGCTTCCCCAGACCGTCGGCAAAGGAGGGCATCATTGAATTTCTTGCCAAATCATCATTCATGTAATAATCCTCGGTCATCAAAACGCTGCAGTTCGAATACGCCTCGAATGCCGTCGAGCTTTCGTTGCAGAACCACGCCACATCATACGGAATGCCCTTGTGGAGATAGGTCACCCCGTTTTCCTTGCACACTTCATATACTGGCGCGAACCATTTGGCAAGGAATTCCTCCTCCGATATTCCATCCACACCGTATGAAATAAGTTCCCTGACAACATCGGTCACATCCTCCACGGACGGCGAATTTCCGGGCCAGTCGCTGTAATCCTCCCTTATTTTCCATGCCAGCGATTGAACATCCACAAATACTTTGATGTTCTCCTCATGCGCCCTCTCGATTAGCGGGGTGAGCATGTCCTTCCCGAATTCCCATCCCAGTTTGTTCAACGTGGGCGAAACAAAATAATATTCCCAGGGAAGCGCGTTGAAAAGTATTATGGAATAGCCCTTCTCGCGGCATGAATCGACGAATGCATCCATGCTGTCAAACTGGTCTATCAGTTCCGTTCCGTCGGAATGTATGCCGAACAGGGGTGCATAAGAAAGAGATTCGATTTTTTCGGCGTTGTGGCTTCCGTGAACATTCCATGCGGGAAATGAGGATGCAACAACAACGATGAGAAACAGCGCAACGTACTTCTTCATAAACATATAACGCACGGAAACTAAAAAACTTTTACTTCCCGGTCATATCAACTCCACCTGTTCGGGCCATTTATCCGCAAGGCATGCCTCCCACACCCTCCCTATGAAATCCAGCGAGAATACATTCTGCAGGACGTGAACCCAGTAATTTCCCCTGTCGGTCATGACTACCTCGTTTCCCGTATCCTCTGACATGCCCAGCATACTGAAAAGGGAAAATATCTTCCCGAATGTACTGTCAAAATTCCTGCCAAATTCCCTCTCGAAATCCCTTTTTACTATTTTTGTCTCGTATATCCTCCAGTATAGCCAGTGCATCATCTCATCCATCTCACTGAATCTCACCGTGAGTGCAACCGGAGGTCTCCTGTTTCCGGATATGTATCTCACGTACTCGCCCACGCTGAATGTGTTTATGAAGAAGAATCCCGGCACAAGCGAGCCCGCGCCCGCGCCCAGCCCGATGTATCTGGGAATCGTTACCGAACTGTATTTCCCGACACCCTTTTTCGTGAATGCCCATACGGATGTTCTTTCCATTCCCGCATCGTAACACATCTCCTCGATTTTTTTCAGCATCTGCCTTCTCTTTATTATGCCGGGTAGCGAGTACCCGTTCTCCCTGACCACCTTCCCCAGATTCGTATGTGGAAACGTGAATATCGGATATGCCGATATCTGGTCAACGTCGAGCCCTATCGCATTCCTGATGTCATCCTCAACGTCCTCTATTTTCTGGTCCGGGAGACCGAACATCAAATCTATATTGACACACCGGAAATCGCCGCCCACCAGCAGCGATGTCGAATCTTTCGCCTTATCGCCGTTGTACGGCCTCCCTATTCTTTTCAAGAAATCGTTGCTGAAGGATTCCACCCCCATGCTCACATTCTCGACCCCCATTTCCTTCAGCCTATCAATCATGGAGGGGGTTATGTCATTTGGATGCGTTTCCGTGGAAATTCCGCATTTGAGATTGAAGGATTCCTTTACGGATTGGACGATTTCCTCGAGGCCGCTCCCCATCATTGTCGTCGGTGTCCCCCCGCCAATGTAAAAGGAGGTTATGTTGCTGTCCCCCAGAATCTTGCCGTAATATGAAATTTCTTCCAGAACGGCATCCCTGTACGAAATGGCTTTTTTCCGCTCGTATTTTTCCTTGAAATAGGGACAGTAAAAGCACGGTTTCATGCAGAAGGGAACATGGAGGTAAAGCCCCATCTCCTTCATGCCTTCCCGGTTTATATCGGGATACGTGTTTTGAAGTTCCAGCCCTTTCGAACCTGTCAGAACCGTCTTTATTGCCTGCCGGACCAGCTTTTTTATCACGGTGTT
>CAZOAF010000122.1:0-3221 GCA_964577775.1 uncultured Thermoplasmatales archaeon
ATGGATGAGCAACTGAAGCGCATATTCGAAAAGCAGGGGTACACCGTTGTTGGAAAACACTCTGCCGTCAAGCACTGCCACTGGGTCAGAAAATCCCTGCTTTTCAACATACCATGCTACAAGCAGACATTCTACGGCATAGAAAGCCACCGCTGCCTCCAGATGACGCCTGCCGCAAACCAGTGCACACAGAAATGCCTTTTCTGCTGGCGTTATCAGGGATTTACCGAAGTGAAAATTGATGAAAGGGATGCGGACGACCCCGAATTCATATTTGAGAAAAGCCTGGAGGCACACCGCCAGCAGGTCTCCGGCTTCAAGGGTGATGACCGATGCGATAAGAAAAAATGGGAAGAGGCAAGGAACCCGAAACATGTCGCCTGCTCGTTGACAGGTGAACCAACGCTGTACCCGTTTTTAAGCGAATTCTTCGAAATATGTCACCGACACGGGATGACAACTTTCCTTGTAACGAACGGAACGATGCCGGAGGTGCTGGAGAACATGGACACGCTGCCAACCCAGCTTTACGTATCTCTTTCCGCGCCCAACGAGGAGATATACAAAAAGTTGAATTGCCCCCTCATAAAACAGGGCTGGGAAAGATTGAACAGAACACTCGAAATTCTGCCATCTCTGGACACGAGAACAGTCATCCGCCATACGCTTGTGGACGGATGGAATCTTGGTTACGAGGAAGAATATGCGAAACTCGACGGAAAGGCAGAACCGTGGTTCATAGAGCCCAAGGGATACGTCCACGTCGGTTACTCCCGGGAAAGACTCAACACGGAGAACATGCCCCGGCACGAGAAAATAAGGAATTTCGGCAAAAAAATGGCGTCCCTGACCGGCTACGAATTCCTCGACGAAAGGGAGGATTCGAGAGTCGTGCTGCTCGGCAGGAGAAAGGAGAGGATGATATGAATGATGCCATCTCTGTATTGGCTCTGATTGCCTCTTTTTCGGTGATAATTTATCTTGTTGCCAACAAAAAAAATTTTGGCCTGGCAATGATAGCAGGTGCCCTTATCCTCGGTATTCTCTCCGCCCCGGAAAAGGTGCCGCAAACATTTTACAATACCATCATCGACTGGAAGGTAGATACTCTGGTAATTATCGTCATACTGATTAAAATATTTGCAACGGTTCTGGAGGAAACAAGGCAAATCCCGGTCGCGATAGAAAATCTGAAAAGAGTTGTTCCAGAACGAGGGATGATGGGCATAATTCCGTTCATATTCGGGCTGCTGCCGGTGCCAGGGGGTGCGCTTCTCTCAGCCCCCATGGTCGAAGCGGAAGGGAACCGGCTCGGCGTCAGCAGGGAAGGAAAGACATTCCTGAATCTCTGGTTCCGGCATATCGGCTTTCTCGTATTTCCCCTCTCGACCGCCCTTGTCGTAATGTCCCAGATTTCTGGCATCAACATAAACAGACTCATTATCGTCCAGACACCCATATTCGTGGTTTCCGTACTGCTGGGCTCATTGTACATTCTGAAGCTAGCAAAGAAGGTAAAGGCGGAGAAGACAGAGAAGAGGGAGGGTATTGTCCTTGAGACCTTTTTGAATTTTACACCCCTCATCGTGACCATCGCCATGACTGTTATACTGTCTTTCATTATGCCCCTGAACATGGCATTCCTGATTGCCCTCCCGTCCGGGATATTTCTCTCCCTTATAATTTACAGGAAAAGGGACGGCTATAAAATCATTGGAAAAGGATTCTCTGTGAGCCTCGGAGTTGCTGTTTTCAGCATCATGCTCTACAGAAACATCACTAACGCTTCAGGGGTGGCGGAGGTGGTCGCAAGGTACCTTCAGCACATCTCGATGCCCGCCCTGGTGATTATCCCTCTTTTGTCCTTTGCAATAGGCGTGCTGACAGCCCACAATATGGCAGCCATAGCCCTCGCATATCCGATGCTTTATCCAATGATAGGAAATGATATACACCTTGTAAGCCTGCTCTATGTGTCTTCATTCATGGGATATCTCATTTCCCCGTTACATCTGTGCGTGGTCGTGAGTTACGAGTACTTCAAGCCAAAATTCCTGGAGCTCTACAAACTCATGATTCCGCCTGCCCTGCTGATGGTTGTCATCGCAGTTGCTTTTTCGATTCAGTAACCCCCTATTTTCAATGACGGGTCTCCGAGCAGTTCCCACTGCTGCACTATCTTGCAATCCACATTGTCATCCATCGGCGGGAATTTGTCCATGTAATAAGCCAGCCCGGATGCATGGGTTTCCCCCAGCATATCCTTTCCCTCGCTGTAACTCTTGAAGAACTGGAGCTCCATGTACCTTCCCCTGAATTCCAGACAGTCGGCCCCCGGCTCCCCGTAACCGTAACCGGTATTTGCAATGGTTGCAATGCTTCCACCCCCGATTTTTCTGGTCATCCACCATCCCCAGCTTTCCGGAGACCATGTGGAATGATAGTATATCGTCTTCAAATTTTTGAATTTCAGAAGGTTGAGAACACTGACATTGAACTGGCTGTTATGGCAGCCGCCGACAATGCATACCGGGTACATGCCGTCGTTGGATAACTTGGGAAACTTTGTGACATCTATACCTATCCACACACTTCCGTTGTGCGGCGGATGGGTCGCCCAGCTCATCGGATTGCCATGACCCGAAAAGTGAAGGAAGCCGCATCCCTGATCTATTGCACTTATTATGTCATCCTCATTGGAAAGTTTTCCGTTGGATGCCCACACATAATCTGCCTGGAATCCGTCCAGATAGTTGAATGCTGCCTCGGTTGCCAGTTCCCCTTCATAGTAGGGGTCACCGTCGTCAGGGTATGTGTCCCCTGCTATTCCCACGAACCTGTTGAACCAATCCTGCCCTTTTGCAGTCGTTTCATACGTGATTATCTTCTCGACCATTTTCTTAACTTCGTAACTGTTCCTGCACGCAAGCCGCCCCACGTAAACGTCAGGATACATGTCGAGATTATCCTTCTTCATCATCTTCCATTCTGCAAAAATACCGTTTCCGTTGCTGTCCCAGTCATCGAACGTTGCATTTCCGTTTTCATACCTGTATATGTCTGAGAAATAGAGGTCTGTCAGAAACTGCGCCTCGTCCGAACCGTCATCAAGATTGCTGTATCTAACGGGGCACCACCACTTCTCGGCACCCACACCGCCGTGCCTTCCACCGACGAGCATAACGTACTTTATCCCCCAGTTCTCAAGCGCATCCTTGATG
>CAZOAF010000123.1:0-3203 GCA_964577775.1 uncultured Thermoplasmatales archaeon
GTTCCGGCGGTGGGAATGGCGGAGGGGGGATGGATGGAGGGGGGGATGGGGGAAAAGATGGTGGGAAGGGAATAAATGGCGGTGGAACGTTCCGGTACGGGATATACTTCCTGATTTTCGTAATGTCGCTGTATGCCATTCTGTTCTTGACCGACAGCGGCAAAATATACAGAGCACTCCGGATGAGTCTCGACATATTCATACAGATTCTCCCGGTGCTTGTGCTGGTAATACTCCTCATGTGGATTTCGAGTTATTTTCTGAAGCCGAAGACGGTATCGAAGTATCTCGGGAGGGAATCCGGAATCAAGGGGTGGATTCTGGCAGCATCTTTCGGAATCGTGAGTCACGGCTCCATATATGTCTGGTATCCCCTGCTCAAGGAGATGAGGGGACACGGGATGAGGGACGGACTCATCGCGGTGTTTCTTTACAACCGTGCGGTGAAAATTCCACTTATTCCCGTAATGGTATACTACTTCGGCGCCGTCTTCGTTTCCGTACTCACGGTTTACACGGTTATCGCATCTCTCATAGAGGGAAAACTGGTAGAGATGCTGGAACACTGAATATTATTCGAGTTTCACTGCCGTGCCATATGCAAGAATTTCCGCGGCAGCCCCCATGACAGCCGAGGTCATGAAACGCACGTTTATCACGGCATCTGCCCCCAGCTTTTCCGCCTTGTCCACCATTCTCTGAAGTGCTATCTCCCTTGCCTCGCTGAGCATCTCGGTGTATTCCTTTATCTCTCCGCCCACGAGCTGGCGAAAACCTGCTACAATGTCCTTCCCTATGTTCTTTGCCTGTATGGTGTTTCCCCTCACAAGCCCCAGCATTTCCTTTATTTCCTTTCCCGGAATAAAATCCGTATTGACCACTATCATGGTTCCATATCCTCCTTCTTTATCTTTTTCTCTTCACCGCTCTTTCTGTCCATTGCGGTTGAAACTGTCAGAATCACTATGCCGAAGAGAATGATTAGAGCGGCGACAAAAATGACGGGGTCGACCTTTCCCATGCTCTTCAGGACATTGTAGAGCCCGTATGCAACGAGTATCAGTATGCCGCCGCCGAGGAGCGCCAGCCCTGAAATCTTTGCGGTATCCATATTTTCCTTAATCCTGCATCCCATATTTAGATTTATTTGCCCCAGACGGGCATCATGCTTCTTCCGGTTATCGAGGTAAACCACCCGTTTATTTTCTCCATGAAAGACCAGATACCGTGATATGTCTTCGGCATGGAAACCTCGAGGGTACTCCAGTCGCTCCACTCCCAGTAAATGTCCATGACCCTCGCCTTCACGGCGTAGTTGCCCGATTCCTTCCATTCATGGGAGATATATATGGTGGTGCCGGACAGCCACGGCGGGTCGGTGCAGCCGCATTCATACAGTGATATGTTTTCATCGCCGAAATCGACCTCCAGCTTTTTCATCTGGTCCCCGTCGGGGTCGTTCAATGTTATGTTGTAAGTGTACTCGACATTTATGCTGCCGGAGGTGGGCCCCGCTATCACGGGCGGGTCGGGGGGATTGTTGTAGGTGCTGCCAGCATCTGCCGTCATCAAAGATAAGCCCGATGCGAGCGCAACCGCCCCCAGCAAAAACACCACCATAAATGCAAACATGCGCTTAAGTTCCATATTATACTTATTCCATGATGGTATTTAATATTAACTATTGTTAAGAAACGAGAAACTCAGTGCAACTCATCCAGCCATGCTGCCGTCTTGTTTAGCTTCCTCTTGAAAAATTTTCCGATATTTTTATCATTTTCCGCCTGATTGTACTTCAAATAAATTTCATCGTTCATGATTCCGACAATCTCTATTTTCCCCGTCCTGTGCGACATGACATACTTGAACCTCTTGCTATGCCCGTTAAGCTTCTTCTTTGCTTCTTCAACAATCCAATATCCCCTGTATAGCGGGATTGCAAATTGCTGCTTAACTCTTTTTACAGGTCTGCATTGAAAAACATAGTAGGGGTTTACCCCTATGCTTACAAGTTTATTCTGCAATTCCGCCAGTATATCCGGATTGTCATTCACTCCCTTTAACAAAACAGATTGATTGTTAACAATGATTCCCGACCCGGTCAGCATGTCAACGGCATCTTTTGACATATCTGTTATTTCCCTCGGGTGATTAAACTGGGTGACAACGTATATTTTTTTGTTTCTGAATGCGTATCTTTCAAGCAATTTCGGCAAATCTTTGTCCCCCAAAATTCGTTCGGGAAAAGTCACCGGTACACGGGTTCCGAATCTTATGAAATCCAGATGGGGTATCACCGCAAGCTTTTCCAAAAATTTCTCAATCACCGTCGTCGATAACATAAAAGGGTCCCCTCCGCTGATCAGCACGTTATTGATCTCCGTATGTTTTTTGATGTAATTTACCGCCATGCCAAATCTGTGTATCACCTCTTCCGTCGGTAAGCCCACCAGCCTTTTCCTGAAACAATATCTGCAATAGGTGGCACATTTATTTGTTGATAAAATCAAAGCGGTTTGCGAATATTTGTGCTGCAAGCCCGGCATTTTCGTACTTTTACGTTCACCGCTGGTATCATAAGAACCGCTTAAATTCAATTCTTCAACCGAAGGAATCACCATTTTTCTAAGAGGGTCATCCGGGTCGCTCCAGTCAATCAGGGACAGATAATAACGGGTTATGCTCATGGGATGCCTTTCTATAACTCTTTTCAAACGCTTCTGCTCTTCCGGTGATAAATCAACATATTTTTCCAACTGCTCCAATGTAGTAACATTGTTTTTCAGTACATTTTTCCAAACCATATAAACACCAACCTAACAGGAATAGTATGTAAATTAGTCCCAATAGTCCCTTTACTAACTAACCAGGGTATATTAATTTTACGCAGCAGGAAGCCACCAATGTGATTATGACGAGCCCACATGCCGCAGACGATTGAAAATTGGTTTCCAACTCCCGATATTATGTTTAACTGCTCCTTTAACGGGTTTAAAAAACAGTACTGTAGTTAGAATAAACAGCAATAAACAGTCTTCTTTATTCAAATTATTCAAATATTTTTATATAGGGTAGTAATGGATGATGAAAGATTTAAAAAATCATCTTTACTAAAGGAAACTCCTTGCTCTGTCTAAGCCAGAAATAGAGACATATCTCACAAAATTAGAACCGGTCCACTTAAAATTGTTTTATAAATTTCT
>CAZOAF010000124.1:0-3164 GCA_964577775.1 uncultured Thermoplasmatales archaeon
ATAAGCTCGAACCCGGGATACGGCAACGTTGTCTGCATGTGCAAGGAGGTGACGGAGGGGGAGGTGGTTGAGGCAATAAACAGGATGAGAAAACTCGGAGCGGAGGTGACGATGGACAGCATAAAGTTCCGCACACTTGCGATGTTCGGGGAATGCCAGGGCTCCTTCTGCCGCCCGAGAATCGCCGGCATTATCGCCAGGGAGGCAGGCATGCCGCTGTGGCAGGTGTCCGTTAACGGTGAGGGAACCGAGTACGGCACGGGGGATGTGAAAGTGCTTCAGAGGGGTGAATCCAACGATGGCCGATGATATGCTCGATGGATTAAGCGAGAAGGAAATTTACGATGTGCTGGTAATCGGCGGCGGGGCGGCGGGGCTGGCAGGGGCGATAAAGGCGCAGGAACTCGGAATGAAGGTGATTGTCATAGAGAACGGAGAGCGGATAGGGGGAATACCGCTGCAGTGCATCCATCCGGGATTCGGAAACTTCTACTACGGGGAGAACCTGACCGGACCGGAGTTTGCCGAGCGTTTGATAGGCAGGCTGAACGAAATGAACATCGGGATTTGCACGGAAACACATGTCATGAGTATGGATACTGTATCGGATGATGCGTCCGGCATGTTGAAGGAGGTGAAAGTTGTTACCTCCGGTTCCTCCTGCGGCGGGGGCATCAAAAAATTGTATGCGAGAACGATAATTTATGCCGCAGGCGCGAGGGAGAGAAACCTGTACGAGGTGGGCATAACGGGCGACAGGGTCGGCGGGGTGTACACTGCGGGCGAGGCGCAGACATTGATGGACGTGCACGGTATAATGCCGGGCAGGAAGGTTGTTATCATCGGCTCGGGGGACATCGGATTGATAATGGCACGCCGTTTTGCACTGGAGGGGGCGGAGGTTGCGGCGGTGGTGGAGATGCTGCCGTACCCCGGCGGTCTTCAGAGAAATGTGGTTCAGTGCCTGGATGATTTCGGAATCCCGCTGCTCACCAGCCACATGGTGAAGGAGATAAGGGGGCGGAGGAGGGTAGAAAGGGTTGTGCTGTCTGAGGTGGATGATAAATTCATGCCCACGGGAAACGGGAGAGAGATAGAGTGCGATACCGTCGCCCTTGCAGTGGGGCTTGTGCCGAATGTAAGAAAACTCGAGGAGACGGGCATTGCCGTGGATCCATCGACAAACGGTCCCGTCGTGAACGAGTATATGGAAACATCCGTGCCGGGAGTGTTTGCCGCCGGGAATGCCCTCGCGATAAACGATTATGTTGACTATGCGGCTGAGCAGGGGGAGCGGGCTGCCATTGGCGCCCGGGCTTACATAAAAAACGAGATGCCATCCGAATGGAAAAAACTGGGGAAAGGCAGGAACATACGCATTGCATTTCCCCATTACATAAGCGGCGAGAACGATGTCAGGATTTATGCAAGGGTGTCAAAGCCCATGGAAAATGCAAGGATTCATTTTCCGGAAATAGGAAAGGAGAGGAAGGCGGCAAGACTCATGCCGGGGGAGATGATAATAATGAATTTGAGCAGGGAGGAGCTGGAGGGCGCAGGGGAAATAACGATGGAGGCAGAATGAGCGAGACCGCGGAAGTAACGTGCATCATGTGCCCTCTCGGGTGCAGAATAAAAGTGACTCTCGACGGGGAAAACATCCGGTCTATAGAGGGGAACGCCTGCCCGAACGGCGAGGAGTATGCAAGACAGGAGATAATGTCACCTTCGAGAATATTGATGAGTGTCATCAAATGCAGTGATTGCGATATGCCCACTGTTTCTGTAAAAACCGACAGGGCGATTCCCAAGAAACTGATATGGCGGGTGATGAGGGAATTGAGGGATATCGAGGTTGACCCGCCTGTGAGTGCAGGGGATGTTATAGTGGAAAATGTGCTCGGCACCGGGGCGAATATCGTTGCAACCAGGAGTGCGGTGAAGAAAAAGTAAGCATATCCCCGTCAGATGCGGGTCTTTATCCAGTCAACTATTGTCTTGTGAAATTCATCTGCCCATTCCGGGTCCTCGAATATCTCGTGATATGCGCCCTCGAACTCCCTGAGTGTTTTGTCCTCGATTTCCAGTTTCTTCACGAATTCCCTTGCCCCTTCCACGGGTGAGAGCACGTCCTCCGTCCCGTTCAAGATAAGCAGCGGTTTGGCTATTTTTCCCGCGTCTTCATTCGCTCTTTTTATGTTGACAAAAAGGTCCCTTGCGAGGGCCAGAGAAATGCGGTCGTGAACAAGGGGGTCCTCCACATAACTTTTGACGGTTTCCTCGTTTCTGGACAGTGTTGGGGGGTCTATCGTATTGTTGATTGTTACCGACGGCAGAATGGTGCCCAGAAATTTGGCAAGTTCCACAGAAAATTTCGATATTCCTCTGCGGTTTGCAATGGAAGGCGCAGAGGCAACCGCCCCCTTGATTTTTTCGGGATAAATTTCCGCGTATCTTATGGTGGTCAATCCGCCCAGACTGTGTCCGAATATGATGGGTTTTTCACCGACTTCATCTGATATTTCGTCTATTATGCTTATACCATCCGCAACTTTTGTATGTCCCCTCTTTCCGTCGCTTTTTCCGTGCCCGGGCCAGTCGAAGGTGTATACAGCGATACCTTCGTCACTGAGCATTTTTATCAGCCGTTTGTATCTGCCGGAGTGTTCTCCGAGCCCGTGGACGATTATTACCCACCCTTTTTTCGCCTCCCCGAATTTTTCCCTGTATATCATGGAGTCGAAAGTATATGTGTATTTCAAACTTAAACTTTTTTAATGCCGGTGTGGCAACCATAACTATTAATAATACATTTCGGATTTAAGACTCAAGTGATATCATGACCAAGGAAGTAACGGATTTTCTGAATCTGCCTGCCTATACCCGAAACGGAATCTATGTGGGGGAAGTGAGGAATGTGGCTTTGAATACCGAGGAGAAGAGAATAGACAGTTTGATAATAACCAATACCAATCCGGAACTCGTGGAGAATTCCATGGATGTCGGTGTGCCCTACAGGTGGGTGTCGGCGGCCGGGGACATAATAATACTGAGCTATTTCCCCGAGAAGGTGTCCGTTGAGGGCGAGGAGGAGGAAGAGGAGGAATAGTCACGGAAAAACATATATATCGAATATCCAATAACAAAATACTTTAGAAATAGAG
>CAZOAF010000125.1:0-3158 GCA_964577775.1 uncultured Thermoplasmatales archaeon
GGATTTGTACGGCATGACGGGGTATCCGGAGCGGTGGATGGAGGAGCAACCGTCAAACGATATGCTTGCATAGTTTCCCTCTGCCACTTCCATACCGGAAAATCTTATCTTGCTCTCTCTGAATTTATCGCCGGTGTGATGTTCCATATCGTGAATGACAGATGCACCCACACTGCCCATAAAAAACAAAATAACTGCAATCACGGAAATTGCCTTTCTCATATCTATCGGGCTGACATAACGGAAATTTTTATAAAAATTTATGGTTGAAAATAAAGGGGAAAGAAAATCAGCCGTTGTTTATCGGCTGATAAGGATTGAATGCTGGGTCTCCGTAAAGCACGTATTCAAGGAAGGTATTGTATTTCTTTTCCAGAACCCTTGTTCCTTTCGACGACGGTTTCAGAATCCCGCCGCCGTTGAGTCCGTCAAGCGGTGGCACCCACAAAAACGTGCTGTTTGCATCCTTGGACAGATATATGTTGCGGGCATCCCGGAATGCCATTCCAACATCAGAGTCATTCTTTATCTGGTTGTTGAGGAAATCCATGTACATTATGATGCCGAAGTTGTCCCTCGGATACTCTCCCTTTGTCAGCAGGTCATACCATGCCTTCACGTATGCTATTATGCCGAAGCTGTTCTGGAGCGGACGCGGATTCAGGTAACCTGCCACGTTGGTGAATGTGGTGGATGCAACAAGCGTGTTGACACCTGCGTGTATGTAAGACTGTCCTATGCTGTTCTGCGGGTACATACCGTCAATTTTCCCGTTGACGCAGCTTTCGATCATCATCATCGAAGGACCTAAATCCATGTTCTCCACGCCTCTCGTGCTATATGTTCCCAGCCCTCCGAGTGGACTGGCAAACATCGAAATCCTGACTATAAATTCCATTATCAGTGGGCCGAAGAAATAGCCAAGCCCCAGCCCCCACATGAACACATCGCCGAACTCGTAGAGATGCATGCTTCCATGCCCGTTCTCATATATGACGTTACTTTCCTTCTGGTATTCGCCGCCCTTCACAACCTTTTCCCCGCTCACCATCTTTATCTCGAATTTGGGGAAGAAAAGCATGTTGAGAACACCTGCCTTCTTTATCTTGTTGAGCGCTTCGTCGCTGTATCCGACCCTCTGGGATTGCGTGAAGTAAGTCCTTGTGACATCGAAATCACCCTCCTTTATCTCGGCTGCGACGGCATCCCCGGAAAAGCGTGTCGCACCCGACGGGAATTTCATCGGTTCACCAGAATGACCTCCAAGGAGCGGGCCTATTATATCCTTTATCTGTTCGAGTACTGGTATTTTCTGGAAGTCCGTTCCGCATCCGGTCTGCACGGTGGCCTTGTTTTTCCAGTCCCCGAGACCACTTATGATTTCGTTGTAGAATATCGTCCTTGATATGAGGGCAGACGCATCCTGCACATCCCATGCGGCTATCCTGCCCACGACATTCTCCTGGTACGGCCAGTAGCTGTAAGTGTCATTCTTTATGTCGTTGGGATCGGGGTCTATATTGCCGTAAATGAAATCGCTGGGGGTTCCGTAGCCGAAGTAGTATATTGCCATCGGGTCGTCTAACGGCGTATCCGGATTCTCGTACATGTACTGCGGGAGCATAGTGGTACCGCCAACAAGGGCAATGTAAACGGGGTTCTCTTGATAATATTCCTTCAATGCCTTTGTGTCATCGGCGGATATATTCGATATATTTCCCAGCAGCTCGTTTATCATCTCGTGGACTTTCCACAGATGCTCGTTGGATGCCTCCACCAGCGGCGGATTCTTTCTGGGCACGTAAAAACCGGGGCATGTCTTGCCGTTTACCGTGACATTGTCGCTGGCTGCAAAGGCAAATTCCGGCTTCGCAAAAACTATGCCCTGACGGTATGCAGTGAGATAGGGGGCGACAGAGGAAAGTTTCTTCATCATGGGAACGTATGGGCTGTCGAGACTCTCCACGGTCACATCAAGTGTGTAACTTCCTTCCTTCTGGGCAAGCCATGTTCCCATGACCGAGAGGTCGAAAGTGACACCATCCCGGTCATAAAGGACGGTTTCGTAGTGAACCCTGTCCGTGACTATGCGCCCGCTACTGTCTCTCTCCGGTACGCCGGACATGGTGGTAATCTGCACGAGTTCGTACTGCTGCTGGGACGGCGGCAAATCATCTATGCGCGGGCCTCCTGAAAGCGTGAGATAGTCTCCAAGGTCCTCGACATCCTGGGAGTTGAGATTTGTAAGGTCTATTTTTACAAGGGCGTATTTGTAGCCATCGGGAATCGTGAAGTTATGGTGGCCGGGTTCCAGAAAGCCCTTTGCAGTTGCAATAAGTGTTGATGGCAATATTGCTACAGAACTAATGGTTCCGCTGAAGTGAAATGTGGTCGTATTCAGAACCTTTGGCATTGTCGCATCCATCGGATTTGTTATGGTTATATATCCCACCTTTCCGAACTTGTCTCTGACAAGGTCTGTGAGGAAAGAGGTTATCTGCTGGTCATCCGTGAATCTCCATGTTCTCTCATGCCCCTCGATATTGCCGCACAAAAACGTATATTTCACTCCGAGGTCATTCAGCACATCGCGAACGTTATCCGTGTTGTTCGTAACAATCACCGGGATATTTAGGTACGAGGCAATCGGAGTTGCAATCACACCCAGATTGTATCCTTCCTGGCTGTCCTCTATAAGCACGACCCCGTCGCTCTTTTTCCATACATTCTGCGCTATATCGACGGAGACCTCCTCTGGCGTGCCGCCGGTTATCTTTATGTCGTTCGAGAACGTGTACTGCTCCTGAAATCTGGTAACCGGGCGGGACGGATTGCTGAAGTTTTCAACAAGCAGAGGTGCCACGTGCGTGTCGTTGCCGGAGTAATACTCGGCAACAGGAGTGCCTATGAGTGCATAGAAGGAGTTGTCCTCCGAGGCAATGACAGGCGTGGCATCCATGCTTCTTTCCGAGGAGATTTTACCTATGGCATCCATGCTGAATCCCTTCACCTCCTCGAATTTTGGTCCCCCGATGCAGCCGCTGAAAGCTGTTCCTATCAGAACCGTAATGACAAATAAAACCAGTATTTTTCCCTCTTTTCTGTTCATTTTCATCACTTTTTGTATTATGATATATGCTACATCCCTATAATAATTT
>CAZOAF010000126.1:0-3114 GCA_964577775.1 uncultured Thermoplasmatales archaeon
GCTGCGTTTATTTTAAATAATCCATCCGATATTCAGTCTGGATAAAATGAAAGTATCTGATTTGAAAGCCAACAGCAATGTGGATGAGATTGTTCTGAAGATAGTTGAGAAAAAAGAACCCCGGGAGATAAACAAGAGGTTCGGGGGTACAGCCCATGTTTGTGACCTTATCGGCGAAGATGAGGACGGCAACAGGGTACAGATTACCCTATGGAACGACGAGATAGAAAAGGTAAACGCGGACGAAACCATAGTAATAAAAGACGGATGGGTAAAGGAGTGGAACAACCAGCTACAGATATCAACCGGCAGAAGCGGAAGGATAGAGAAGGCGGAGTGAAAGGACAGCCTATTTTATTTTATCCAGTATCCCAACAGAAACCAGAAACTTGCATAGCCTGCATATCTCCTCCTCGGCAGGCGTACCGTCAATAATCTTGCCTGCGGATGCTTCGAACTCTTCTTTTCCCATACCGTCAAAATCCACAGTTCCCCTCTTCCGCGACAGATACTGTGAAATCGCTGCATCTGTAACACCCAGAAATTTTGCTGCATCCTTCTGGTACATACCGTATTTGTCTATCATAACTGTTGCAAGTTTCCTTCTGATCGAAGGGAGAACATACCACGTTATTATCTCGCAAGGAACCTTGCCCGCCATGAATGTTAATGTAGGGATGATATTTATCATTAACTATCGTTAAGAAACATCGCGGTCGCCCCATCCTTGCCTCATGACGCCCAGGAGAAGATATTGCCGTGCTCCTCATTCCAAAATTTTTTATTTGATGACGACATACTTCCCCCATGGAAGAAATTCTTTCTCTCCCTTCCAAACAGTTACGCGAGGAACTGGGAAAGTCTGAAGAGAAATACCAGCAACTGAAGGAAAAGCGAGACGAGCTGAACAAAATGGCAAAGATTCTCCGTGAGGAGAGAGACCTTCTCAATCAGGAGAAGAAGAAACTCGTCGAGGAGATGAAAAGCGTAAAAAAGACAAGGGACGACATTGTTAAGGAAATGAGGGAACACAAAAAGAAGCGTGCAGAGTACCAGTCACAGGGCAAATCCCTCATCCAGGCGAAGAGAAAACAGAAGGACATGTACAGGGGTAACGTCTTCCTGCAGGCAAAGGAACTTAAAATCGAGATAAGGAAACTCGAATACGAACAGGAAACCATGCCCATGAAACCCAAGGAGGAAGAGCGAATTGTCAAGGAGATAAAGGAAAAAAAGAGGGAATATGAAAAACTCATGAAGGAGGTGGAGAAACAAAAGAAAATGGAGGTTGACCTCACCGACCTTGACAAATCCATAGACGAGCTTTTCACCATGGCAGACAAGGAACACGAGATGGTGGTCAAATATTACCAGGAAAGCCAGCAGTACCACGAAAAGTACATAAAGCTGGTAGAGGAAGTCTCCAAACTGATAAAGGAGGCAAATGACAAGCACAAGGAATACCTGGAAACCAAGAAGAGGGCAGACGAGATACACCAGAAAACCGTCCAGATGCTGGGGAAGGTAATTGCCATAAAGGAGGAGAGAAAGAACCGCTACAAGAAGGCGAGGGATGTGATAAAAGAGCAGAATCTTAAGGCAAGAAAACTGCTGGAAGGAGAAGACGAAGTCGTTGACAAGCACATAGAAGAGTTGAAGAAGAAAGGAAAGATATCAATCGGGGTGTAACATCATATGCCGGCAATTGTACTCGTGGGGCTCCAGTGGGGAGACGAAGGGAAGGGAAAGATAACCGATTTTTACGCCGGCAACGCGGACTGCGTGGTTCGTTTTCAGGGAGGCAACAATGCGGGGCATACCGTAATTGTCAACGGGAAGAAATACAAATTTCACCTCATGCCCTCCGGTGTGATACAGGGAAAGGAGGTTGTCATAGGTAACGGGGTGGTGCTTGACCCGTCTGTTCTGATAGAAGAGATAGAAACCCTCGAAAAGGAAGGAATGAAAACCCTTCTGCATATAAGTGACAGAACCAACGTGATAATGCCCTACCATCGAATTCTTGACGGAGCCGAGGAAAATCTCCTGGGAAACAAGAAGATAGGAACAACGGGCAGGGGGATAGGTCCGTGCTACTCGGACAAGATATCCCGATTCGGCATACGGATGGGAGACCTTGTGAACGAACAAATCCTCATGGAGAAACTCAACAGAATAGTTCCCATAAAGCAGGCGATGATGGATGCGTTTCACGCGGGAAAGAAACTCGACGTTGATGAGATTTTCAGGGAATATGCCGCCTACGGAAAAAGACTCGGCAAATACGTCACAGATACCACCCTTTATCTGAATGAAATGCTCGACAGCGACAGAACCGTCATGTTCGAAGGCGCCCAGGGTTGCATGCTTGACATAGACTTCGGGACATATCCCTACACGACATCGTCCCATCCCGTTTCTGGCGGCGCATCCATCGGCACGGGGGTTGGCCCCAAGAGATTTGATAAAGTTGTCGGCGTGCTTAAGGCATACACCACGAGGGTCGGAGAGGGCCCGATGCCCACGGAACTCACGGATGAAGTTGGAAATCATCTGGTGGAGAAGGGGAAGGAATTCGGCACCACCACAGGGAGGAGGAGGAGGTGCGGATGGCTTGACCTTGTCGCCGCAAGATACGCATGCAGGGTGAATTACGTCGACGAGATTGCAATAACAAAACTTGATGTTCTTGACGGATTGAATAAAGTCAAGTTGTGCAAGAGCTACGAATGCGATGGAGAAGAGATTGACAACTTCCCGTCTTCCCTGTCGCTACTGTCCAGGTGCAGGCCCGTATACGATGAAATGGACGGATGGGAGAGAACCGCAGGGGTGACCGAATACGACGAACTTCCTGCCCGGGCAAAGGATTATTTGAACGCAATATCCGAATGGCTCGGGGTTCCAATAAACATAATATCCACCGGTCCATCCAGGGAAGAAACCATAATATCCCTGAAGGATGATTTTAACGATTAAAGACCCAGTTCACCGCTTATACCCTTCATCGCTTCCAGCGATAATTCCAGAAATTCCTCTAGAGACATCCCCATCTCGCTGCACATCTCTATCCGCCCTCTTTCAACCCTTCTTGCAAATGATTTGTCTTTGAAT
>CAZOAF010000127.1:0-3082 GCA_964577775.1 uncultured Thermoplasmatales archaeon
ACTGGTTGGCTCTGCACCCATGTACGATGTCTTTGCCGTGGTGCTGGCTGTCCATCTCTCGCCCTCGGAAACGGGGAAATCCATGAAATCGAACGGCGGGCTGTAGTCCGTATCTGTTGAAAGTGTTTTGGGCACATTCGGTATGTTTATGTCTATTGTAACCTCTATGTCGGATTTTACTATGGCAAGGTCGTCCGTCGAGAACCAGCTCGTCCCGTTCACCGAGAACTTGAAATTGCCGCTGTACGATTGCTGCCCGAACTTGTATGTATATGTCCCGCCAACCGAGCTTTCCACATCCGTGATGTAGCAGCCCATGTATTTCCCGTCTATGTTCTTCACCTCTATGTCCTTCACATCAACGCGCAACGATACCGTGGAATCTATATTAGACTGCAGGGTGCTATTCTCGAAAGCCATCGATGCCGTCCCTGAATAACTTCCGCTGTAAACCCAGTAATCCCCCACGCCCCAGTTCGGCTTTTCCAGCTGTGCATCTGACGGCAGGGCGACGGCAACCAGTGGCAGAAAAAGCATTGCAACCATTATAGAAAGCATTTTGATTTTCATTTTCTCGTCCTGTTATTGTCTCATGACATATATTTTTTTTGCTCGGGGTACGTGTCGTATATTATCCTTTCGGATATCTCGCCTGCCATGTTCTCCCCCATAACCTTTTTGATATCGTCCCCCTCGAAATGAGCAAGAACCCACATCATCTTCACAAGTGCAGTTTCCGGAAGCATGTCCTCGCCGGATATGACGCCCGCCTCCGCCAGCCGCCTCCCCGTGGCGTATACATTCATGTTAACCCTTCCCCATATACACTGGGTTGTCATGACCACCGGTCTACCCTCCTTTGTCATATTCTCTATCGCCGGTATGATATCACTGCCAACATGCCCCAATCCGGTCCCGGCGATAACCGCACCGTCCTTCCCCCCGGCGATTCTTTCGAATTCGTCCGCGCCCATTCCGGGATAAAAATACACCAGAGAAACGTTGGTATTGAGTTCTGTGTCCACCTCCGTGCCGCCGCCGGATTTCTTCCTGTAACCTGGAAATAGATGGACATCGTCGTCGACGAAGCCGAGAGGGCGTGCATCTATTGACCGGAATGCATCCCTTCTGGAGGAGTGCATCTTGCGGACTTTTGTCCCGCGATGAACAAGGCAGTATCCCCGGGAGGTCGTGCCGTGCATGACAACTGCAACCTCGCCCAAATCGCTCGTCGCAACCCTTGCTGCGGCAATCAAATTCTCGAATGCATCGCTGCTCGGTCGGTCGGAAGAGCGCTGCGAACCCGTGAGGACAACTGCACCTGTCAGATTTTTGAGCATGAACGAGAGGGCTGCGGATGTATAACCCATTGTATCGGTTCCATGGGCGACTATGACACCGTCCGAACCTTTGTTCAACTCCTTTGCTGTTTCCTCTGCAATTTTGACCCAATCAGATGGGGAGATATCCTCGCTCAACTTCTGGGATATCACACGTGCGCCAACATTGCATATGTCGAAAATTTCGGGTACAGCCAGTGCAAGTTCCTCCGAGGTGCCCGCCGGATGAACGGCTCCCGTTTCGTAATCCACGTACGAGGCAATTGTCCCGCCTGTCCCGAGCAGTGAAACCGACGGTTTGCCCCCGCCGAACACCTTTCCTGCTGCCTTTCCCGCCCTTCTCCTCCTCTTTTCCACCAGCCGTATCGAGCAGTTTTCATCCACCGATATGCCCGCATTGTACCCGTTCTCCAGTTTTATCACGACCACATCGTCGCCGCTGAATGCATGGTGAGGCATCAGTATGCCCCTGTATGTTTCTCCGTCCCTCGATATCTCTATGACATCCCCCTCCTCCGCCCCCGCCTCCTTTAGTAATCCTGCGATATATTCCCTCATGACACAATGCAAACTTGCATCGATATATATTTTTTATCTACACCATCAAAAGTTATATATTAAGATGATATTCTCTAAAAGGAATAGCCCTGTGGTGTAGAGGCCAATCATATCGGGCTTTGGACCCGATGACGGCAGTTCGAATCTGCCCAGGGCTATGGGAATGCTCCCGTGGTGTAGTCCGGCCAATCATTCCGGCCTTTCGAAGAGCCCTTTCTTTAAAAAAGAAAGTGCTTCAGCCCAAAGAAACACTTTCTGCAGACGGCTCTGAAGATAGCCGGCCACCCGGGTTCGAATCCCGGCGGGAGCACTACCTCACCCATTCCCGATAAAATTTTATAATGACTGCTGTTTTATCTGCATGCTAATACCTCTCTGGCTGATTTTCCTGATAGCGATAATCGTTGTGTTCATAGGATGGAAGATAATAAAATTTGCACTAAAGATATTCATTGCCCTGGCAATCATATTCGGCATACTCGTGGTGGCAAGTTTCATCCTGCCATATTTCTGATACCATACCGAAACTTCAATCGTCCGAGGTCGAGAGAAACTTCTCAGGGGTGAGCTCGTGAATCTTTTCGGTTGCTGTAATCATGCCATCCTCTATCCTTATGTACCCCTCCGCCTCGTATTCCTCAAGTATCTTGGATATGACCTCCCTTTCCCCGTCTATATTCTTCTCAAGTTCCTTTATGTTCAGACGCCCCCTCACACGAAGGCTTACGAATATTATCATGATGACCGCCATTATGATGTCTCTTGCGAGAACCTTCTCTGCAACCAGGTCTTCCAGATGATCGGTTCTGTCCGATATTCTCCATCCGAGAAGCAGGAAACCGTCTATGACAAGCCGCCCCACCCATGTGAGTTCGTAGTATCCCTTCTCCTTCGATATGAAATGCATCTCCTGAAGGGCAGCAAGAGCACGGTTAAAGGTTGCGGTTGACATTCCCGTCTCCTTCTGCAACTCCTTCCATCTTATCTTGTCTTTGTCCCTCAGAACCATGAGAATCTTCACCACGTTTTCTCTCAGCAGTCTGAAAATCTTGTAAACAACGTCCTGTCGGTCTTCGCTCATCACCACTGCAATGCAACTTCTTTAATAAAATTTGTTACTAATGACGGTCGTGCATCATGTGATGGGCGGCAGCTCGCCGGCAGGCACACCGGCAGCCCACGCA
>CAZOAF010000128.1:0-3013 GCA_964577775.1 uncultured Thermoplasmatales archaeon
CGCCTTCTCGCTCTCGCCGACCCACTTGGAGAACACCTCGGGTCCCTTCACGGAAAGGAAGTTCGCCTTGGACTCGTTTGCAATCGCCTTGGCAAGCAGAGTCTTTCCCGTACCGGGCGGACCGTAGAGAAGTATGCCCCTCGGAGGGTTTATGCCCATTTTCTTGAACATCTTCGGGTCTGTCAGCGGCCATTCCACCGCTTCCTTCAAACGTTTTTTCACCTCATCGAGACCGCCGACGTCCTCCCATCCGACCTTGGGTATCTCCACCAATACCTCCCTGAGGGCGGACGGCTCTATGGAATGCTGTGCATCCTTGAAATCGTCCATCACGACCTCCATTTTCTGCAGCACCTCCGTCGGTATGGGTTTGTCGGGGTCTATCTCCGGCAGGTACCTTCTCAGGGCGCTCATGGCAGCCTCCCTTGCAAGTGCAGCCAAATCAGCCCCAACGAATCCGTATGTTATGTCTGCCAGATAGTTAATATCAACATCCTTGGACTTCGGCATCCCCCTCGTGTGAATCTCGAGTATCTCCCGTCGCCCCTCCCTGTCCGGGACATCTATGATAATCTCCCTGTCGAACCTGCCGGGGCGGCGGAGGGCCGGGTCTATCGAGTCAACACGGTTTGTGGCACCTATCACGATTACCTTTCCCCTTCCCTTCAGCCCGTCCATGAGCGTGAGCATCTGCGATACAACCCTTCGTTCCACCTCGCCGTGCGTCTCCTCCCTCTTGGATGCTATGGCATCTATCTCGTCTATGAAGATTATGGAAGGTGCGCTCTTTTCCGCCTCCTCGAATGTTTTCCTCAGATTCTCCTCGCTCTGGCCGTAGAACTTGCTCATTATTTCGGGACCGTTTATGGTGAAGAAGTTTGCCCCCGACTCGTTCGCGACAGCCCTTGCAATAAGCGTTTTTCCTGTGCCCGGGGGACCGTGAAGCAGTACCCCCTTCGGCGGGTCGATTCCAAGACGCTTGAAGAGTTCGGGATGCTTGAGGGGCAGTTCTATCATCTCCCTTATCTTCATTATCTCGTTACCCAGCCCGCCTATGTCCTCGTAGCTTATCTGGGGAGCACTGAGCATATCCTCCTTTATCGGCTCCTCCTTCACCACGACCTCCGTCTCCTCGCCGATGGTTACTATTTCCTTGGGCTCCGTCTTTATGACCCCGAACGGAAGCGAGTTTCCGAACAGCGCTATGCCCGGTATCACAATGGTGTCCCCGGCGCAAATGGGTCTTTTCAGAAGCCCCCGCTTGACAAGATGTTCTATTCCCTGCCCGAACTGTATCCTCTGTCCCTGGGATATGGCAGGAGCCATTATCACCTTCCTTGCTACCTTGGGAATGATTTTTCTGACTATTACCTTGTCCCCCATCCCGATTCTTGCATTCTTTCTTGTGAGGTTGTCTATCCTTATTATCCCCTTCCCCTCGTCTATGGGGCGCGCCCTCCAGACGACAGCCGATGTTTTCTGACCCCCCTCTATCTCTATTATGTCTCCGGGCGTTATGTCGAGTTCAAGTCTCGTCTTTCCGTCGAGTCTGGCTCTGCCTGAGCCCACGTCCTGCGGGAGGGCTTCGGAAACCTTCAATACCACTTCCTTCATTTTCATACCTCTGTTGGATTCCTCTTATTAAGGTGCTGATACATATTAAGATGTTTCTGTTTTTGTTAGTATATTTGATGTTCTATATAATAATTTCTGTCGGAGAACTCCCGTCCTTCAGCCGATTTTGTGATAGAGTTCGAAGCTGCCCCCTTCTATCCTTATTTTCTTGCCGTTGACTATCGCATCGGCTATCTTTTTTCGGGCGGAGGAGAGGTCATTCCACAGCGTTTTCTGCGACACGCCCATGTGTATTGCCGCATCCACCTGATTCATTCCCATCAAATCCACCAGGCGTAGCGCCTCGAACTCCTCCACCAGAACGTTCACCTCGTCCCCGTCATCCGTCGCATCGACGGGCTCGAAGCGGGGTGCGGCAGGCAATTCCTCGACCCATCTCCGGCATCGACGTCTGCCCCTTCTCTGCCTCATCATTACTGCAGAATATATACTACAAATTATTTAAAAGTGTTCATTTCGTTTCCCGGTCGCCCGTGGATGGAAAATGAGCGCGGGGAGAGGGATTTGAACCCTCGTGGTCAAAAGACCACAGGATTAGCAATCCTGCGCCTTGCCAGGCTGGGCCATCCCCGCTCAAGATGGAATATTGCACCGAAATAAAAAGTTAGTGATTCAAACGGGCGAGAAGGGCTTCCTCGACATTCTCCCCCTCCGTCGTGTATCCTGTGATGTCCCTTACTGTGCATTTGCCGGATTTGAATTCCACGGTGTAATCCGCCCTTTCACTGCCGAATCTCACATCCATGCCGGGAAGGAGTTTTTCGAATGCTTCTCTTGTTTTCGAAATTTTTTCCCCGTCGGATGAAGCTATCCTTATGTTCAACGGTATCACCCTTGTGTCGTTCTCTATCTCTCCCCTCCTTATTCTCGATGAGCTTACCGGGATGCCGTCATCCGCAAGAACGAAGGGCACCTTCACAACTTCCAGTTCCCCCAGACCCCTTTTCCTCCTCTCGTCGTTTATCCTTTCCGCTCCTTCAACCGTTTCGGGAGAAACCACAATGGCATCGAAATCACCTTCCACCGCAGGCCCGTACGGGTCATCAAGGGGAACTATGGTTGCATCTCTTCCGAACTTGTCCGATAGAAATCTCCGGAGTTTTTGCTGCCTTTCCCCGTACGTTTCGACTCTCTTTCCCATCCTTTCTGCCATTCCGTCGGTTGTCAAACCGATTGTCACATCACTTCCCGTCTCGAACGCTTTTCTCAGCAGTGCCTCGTGTCCAGCGTGGAGAATGCTGAACGTGCCGCCCAGACAGACCTTCATCAATCGTAATGGTTCCCCTCCTTTTTATTGTTTTCACGGAAAACGTTAAAAAAAGTGGCGTGATATAAACCGATGAAAAAAGCCGTCTATTTTGCTATTGTGATACTTGTT
>CAZOAF010000129.1:0-2944 GCA_964577775.1 uncultured Thermoplasmatales archaeon
GTCCTTGGGAGCACATCCCCTGCAAAAGTTACCATCCTTTCACGCTTCTTACGGTATCGAGAACGGTGCCGTCCCTGTACTCTATAACCGCAATGATGTCTTTCCCCAGCTTCGGTTTTCTGGGCTCGCCCGCCATATCCCTGGCCTTCTTGTAGAGTTCCTCTATGTCCACGATGTTCATGTTCTTCACGCTTTCCATCAAATCCTCCCGCCCCGGATTTATGGCTATCCCTCTCTCCGTAACGACCACGTCCACCGTATCTCCGGGTGTGGAAACGGTTGTCACCTCCTTTCTTATGACGGGTATCCTTCCCCTGAGAAGCGGGGCAAGCACTACCGTTATGCCGGAGCCCGCAGCCGCATCCTGGTGACCGCCTATGCCATGAAGGAGCATGCCGTCCGAATGGGTGTTCACGTTCACGTTGAAGTCAAGGTCGATTTCGGTTGCACCAAGGAAGCAGGCATGCTGTCGGTTGACTATGCATCCTCCCGTGTGCATGTCCCCGAAATCTATGTGGGATACCTCAACATGATTCATGTTCTTCCTCATGGACTCGGCCGCCTTCAAATCGAAGCTCTGGGCATCCAGTATTTTGTTGATTGTACCGTCCTCCAGCATGTCCACTACAAAGCCGGTTATGCCGCCCATGACGAAGCTTCCGACGATTCCCCTCTCCCTCATGTACTCGTGCAGGAATTTTGTAACGGCAAGGCTCGTGCCGCCTGCGCCCGCCTGGAAAGAGAATCCGTCCTTGAGTATGCCCGCCTCCGCGAAGAATTTGACGACGTTTTTCGCCATCATCAGACGTGACGGGCTTTTCGTTATCTGCATGGTGCCTGTCTTTATGCCGCCCGGATCGCCTATGGAGGGGACATTGACAACGTAATCCACCAGCGTCTGGGATATGGATATGGGAGAGCACGGGTACGGAACAATGTTGTCGGTAACCACCACGACTTTGTCCGCATGGCGGGCATCGGCAACCCCGAAGCCCAGGGCACCGAAGGCAGAATCGCCGAATGAACCGTTGCAGTTTCCGTAATCATCCGCCGCGGATGCCGCAATGAATGCCACGTCTATGTGCAGGTCTCCCGATGCGATCGCCCTCGCCCTCCCCCCATGGGAGCGGAGAATGACGGATTCCTTCAGCTTCCCCCCCTCCGAGACAAATGCACCTATGGGGCCGTTCAAACTTCCGTGTATCGACGTTACGACACCGTTCTTTATGTGCTCTATGATGGGCTCGTGAACTGGAAACAGGGCGGTGGGCGCAAGCGTTATGTTCTTTATTCCCATTTTTGCAATCTCGTCGACAACCATGTTTACAACCGCATCCCCGTTTCTGAGATGGTGATGGAATGATATGGTCGAGCCGTCCTCTATGCCCGTCTTCTTTATCGCCTCCCTTATCGAGCCGAGAACCTTGCTTTCACCCGGAAAGACAGCCCTGAGTGGCGGGGAATACCGCCTCCCCTCCGGTCTGAAAGAAAAGGGCTCGCTGTAAGGCTTCAACTTTCTCCCGTCTATCTCATCAGGAAATTCCCTTCCAAGAGCATTCTTCATGATAATCCATCCATAATCGCCTCCCGATTTAAAGATATTTTGCTGGAGGCACAACAAAACTACAAAAAGACAACGGGTCAATGAAGGACATCAACGATGCAGTAATATGTTATTATTCCCTTCCATCTGCCCCATTTATCGGTAAGCGACCTGACTTCCCCCTCCGAAAGCAGTTCACCGTTGTTGTAAAAATGAGAAATTGCCTTGCGTACACCCAGGTCTCCCGCCGGATTTACACCATCCAGACCTATCGATGTGACGATAACCATCTCCGATGTCCATCTCCCCAGCCCCCTGAACCGCATCAAGCGTTCCGTTATTTCCTGATGCGGGAGGTCCCTCAGCAATTCCGGATTGAAAACGCCGGAAGCAACCGCCTCCGAAAAACCCTTTATGTACTGCGCCTTCCGTCCGCTTAATTTGCATCCTCTCAGTTCGGAAATCTCCGCATCTGCCAGCCTGGAAGGAGTGGGAAATGCCCAGAATTCCCTGCCATCAACATCAATGCAATCGCCGAATTTCTTTACCAGCAGCGAAATCATATGCCAGGCAACCTTCAGGGAAATCTGCTGCTGCACGATTACGGAAATTACCGCCTCGTATACACTCGGGGACACAGAGGGTATCAGGCCGTAGTGGTCATTCTTTATGCGCCCCAATATCGGGTCTTTTTCCATGAATTCGTACAGGGGCTTCAAGTCATAATCCGTATTGAATATGCGTTTGATTTGATTCAGAACATCATCATTTTCTTCTTTTGACGTATCGGAAAAGATGTTCACTTTCAGCAGGGGCTCATCTGCGATTCCGCCGGATATCACCTCGACGGGAACCAATTTGCCGTTTCCGAGCCGCAGAGCCTGCCACCATGCCCCGCCTTCATACCGGTAAGGCTGCGGCCCCCTGGAAGTGTAGTTCTCAAAATGAAGGCGGATATCGTAGGGGGCTCCGGGGTTGAGGATAAACGAGTCCACGGTAAATGCTAGGGATTTATGTTTATAATTCTGCCGGTGCAGGGGAGGTTACATGCTTTCGGAATTCAAGATATCCCCTATACGGTCCACCATGTCAATCCACTTGAGAAAAGAATTCAGAGCAGCCCTCAGATTAGATGCATTTTCTGACAGAATTTCTATTTCCACCACATCTCCTTTTTTGCTGACGTTGACATTTGCGCGGGGTGCCGCCTCCTGCTTTATGGAATTGTATATGACATCGCTTTTCCGGCTTTCTATCGATATGAGGACGCGGTGCATTACCTCGCCTTTATTCTCTTGGCCACCGTGCCCCTTTCCTTGTAAAATATCTTGCCCCCGCATATGGGACACTTTATGCCCATCTTCTCGGGGTCTATGTCGACTGTTCTGCCGCACCTTCCGC
>CAZOAF010000130.1:0-2943 GCA_964577775.1 uncultured Thermoplasmatales archaeon
CGGAATCAAAAGTGCTGCCATTACAAATATCGCTATTGCTTTCTTCATTTTTATCCATTTTGTTATTCTGAATTACTATTAAAATTTAACCATTGTTAATATGTTCATAATATGATTCTTACTGCAATGCCAATCCAATCAAAAAGTTTTAAATGTAAGCGGGCATAAGCACACGTAAAATGGATGGCAGAATAAAAAAACTCGAAGAGTTGAAAAGGAAAAGAAATGCCGTTATACTCGCACACAACTATCAGCGCCCAGAAATCCAGGACGTGGCCGATTTCATAGGCGATTCGCTCGCCCTTGCAATGCGGGCGAAGGAGGTGGAGGCGGACGTGATAGTATTCTGCGGCGTTAATTTTATGGCTGAAAGCGCAAAGATTCTGAATCCGGATAAAGTCATTCTTCACCCAGATGCAGATTCACGTTGTCCCATGGCTGCAATGGTGAATGCAGAGGAACTTCTATCATTCAAGAAGAAAAAAGGCATGGACGTGGTGAGCTATGTCAACACCACGGCAGATGTCAAGGCGGTTTCCGACATATGCTGTACCTCCGCGAACGCTGTCAAGGTCGTGAAGAGCATGGACAGCGACGTGATATTCGTTCCTGACAGCAATCTCGGCAAGTATGTGAAGCGATTCGTAACCGACAGGGACGTCATCCTCTGGCCCGGCTTTTGCCCCACTCATGATGACATAAGCAGAGAGGATATGGTGAAAATGAAGGAGGTACATCCGGAAGCAAAGGTGGTCGTTCATCCGGAATGCAGGCCCGAAGTCATAGACATGGCGGACAGCGTGGCATCCACAGGTGGGATGGTGAGGTATGCAATGGAATCGGATGCGAGGGAGTTTATCATCGCCACGGAAAAGGAGATGTGTTACCGTCTGAAGAAGGAGATGCCCAATAAGGAATTTTACTGCATGGAAACGGCAATATGCCCCAACATGAAAAAAATAACGCTGGATAAGGTCATAAATGCACTTGAGAAAATGGGACCGGAAATCTTGATAGACAACGATATAATCGAGAAGGCAAGGAAACCGCTGGAACGCATGATGGAAATAGGAAGGTAAATATCCCGGCATTTCCATGGGAACATTTCATGCTTGACAAATTCTATCACAATATTTATAAATCTTTTACTGTTGAAACAGTTGGGAGATAAAATGAATATCAAAAAATTGAAAGCATATGCAATATGCATCGTGCTTGGCTTTTCGTTTTTGACCGTGGCAAACGCAGGGATGGATACGTGTAATGTAAACGGGAAAATCTCCGGCACGTCTCTATCATACGATGGCGCGGACGTTCCGGTGTGGGGAGCAGGTAATTACTGGACATATGACATGGACCTTTCATACGAGGCATCTGGTGCCTCTGCAGACCTGCAAATCAACGACCTGCATTTTGAGGTAACGGATGCTGGTGGCAGTAACTACACGCTTGATTTTCAGGGAGATGTAACCGGTTCCGTGCTGCTTGCGGGAATAATAGACGGAAGCCTCCAGAATACGGATATTGGCGGAAAGATGACAATAAGAAAATCCGACCTTGCAATCGAAAGGTTGTATGATGTTCATATTGCAGGTGAGATAAAACGGCAGCTTGTGACCAACTCTTTTCATGTCGATATGGAAATGAAGCAGAACGTTACCCCTGTTGCATCGCCGTACGATTTCCCCATAGATGTGAACGAGACATGGTCTGTTCCCGTCATGACTTTCTGGATGTACATGGACGGGGAGGTATCTCTTGCAGTTCCCTACCAGATACATTACGACTTCCCCATTTATATCGAATCCCATTCCGTGACATGTGTGGCCGAGGAAACGCTGTCTGTTCCGGCAGGTACGTACAAAGATGCATTCCACGTTTCGGGCGATGTCGTGCAGTACGAATACTGGTTTTCCCCTACAGCGCGCAACGTCATCAAGGCATCCTATGAAAATGTGAGGGCATGGTACAACGAGAGCACGTACTGGGACATAAAAGAACTTGATGCAATCCTGACCGATACGAATTTCGGACCTTCCAACGAGCCACCCTACACACCGGGCAGTCCCGACCCGTCAAACGGTTCAACCGATGTGGATGTAAATGCCGACCTGGGGTGGACAGGCGGCGACCCCGACGGTGATGACGTCGTTTACGATGTATATTTCGGCACCGACCGGAGCCCGCCCCTTGTGGCGGCCGACTGGTCCGGCACATCGTATGACCCCGGCTCAATGGAATACAATACCACGTATTACTGGAAAATCGTGGCGCATGATGACCACAACCACTCCACCGCAGGACCGGCATGGACTTTCTCCACAAAATCCTATTCCAACAGCCCGCCAGGTAAGCCGGACAGACCATCCGGCCCAACATCGGGCAGCATAGGTGTGTCCTACTCGTATTCCTCGCATGCGGTTGACGGGGACGGCGATATGATATACTACATGTTCGACTGGGGCG
This sequence comes from uncultured Thermoplasmatales archaeon, assembly GCA_964577775.1. Classification (GTDB taxonomy): domain Archaea; phylum Thermoplasmatota; class E2; order UBA202; family DSCA01; genus VBQP01. The sequence continues at coordinate 2,467 of CAZOAF010000130.1, forward strand.
ACGGGAGCAACAGCGGATGGCTGGGACCCTACGAATCCGGACAGATGGTGAATGCATCCCACACATGGGGCGAAACGGGCTCGTACGGCATAAAGGTGAAGGCAAAGGACACCGGCGGGGCGGAGGGCGAGTGGTCGGATACGCTGGCCGTATCAATGCCCAAGACGTACTGCTTCCCGATGCAGAAGATTCTCGAAATGCTGAACACCTGGTTTATGCGATTTCTGGGAAAGACACTGATTTAGGTCAAGTGACCACAGGCGGACCATAGATGCCAAAGACACTGGCAGAGCAAATCCGGATGCACATCGGGAGATGGAAGATATCACGATAAAACAGCAGAAGAAAATTTTAGCAAACTTTTTAAACAGATGCTACCCCCCTCTCCTCGCTTATATACCCCGGCGTGGTTTACTGTTTGATAGCAGGGATTGAAGCCGGCATGTCAATAAAGCGCCCTTTTGCGGGCACATGCGG
>CAZOAF010000131.1:0-2929 GCA_964577775.1 uncultured Thermoplasmatales archaeon
TTCATGATGAAAAATAACCCATGCAATAAGAATGTATTGCCAGAGGAAATGCATCCTTGGATATTACAAATAAAAAATGCGAGGGGCCGGATTTGAACCGGCGAACCACTGCTGGAACAGATCTTGAGTCTGTCGCCTTTGACCTAGCTTGGCTATCCTCGCAGTTTTAGTGGATAATGAAGAAATGATATATTAACTCAACGATTCGGGGAAAGATTTTTTATCCCTGCCCCTTTTATTGCCATGCGTCTTGCCGCCGTCCTGATCGTGGTTATGGTAGTAATGTCTGGCTGCATCTCGTGGCCCTTCGGAGAGACGCACCGCGATGGTTTTAAGGAGGAGGATTTGACACTGCCCGGTTACTACAGTTACAGTACCCAACTGACAAACAAGCCGGGCGCGGGGCTTCATGTGCAGCCGGGATACAAGTACAACATCTCGTGGGAGTTGAGCAGGGTCTATGTGAACTACGGCGGGGTGGCACGCATAACGACCGAAAATACCGGTGTCAATGATATTTTCGTGTACAACTACGGGATAAAGATAGGCTCTTCCGAATGGAAATGGCTGGATGAAGAGAAGGGAATCATGATTGAAAAGGGGGAGGAGCGCAAATCTTACATGGCGTTCGGGGCACCTGCCATACCGGGAAAGTATTACTACAGCCTATCATGCTCCTTTATGGTCAACAATATCGCAAGCAGCCTCCCGTTTCCAAAAAACAGGTGGTACGACAACGGCACGGCATACTTCCAGGAAAGTGATGTGAATGTAAAGGCTTACAACAGCAGCAGTGCCTACAGTCTGTCCAAAAATTATTACTATTACTTTGACAGGATAAACGATATGGTAAAGCCATTCGATTTGACCATCTACCAGAAGGCAAGGGAAATCACCCTCCCCTTCTCCGGAAGCTACAACATATTTCAGGTATGTTCCATATTCGACTACCTGCTCGACGACCTCATTTACATCGAAGACCCGGACAATAAGGATGTATGGTCCGACCCCCTTACAACGCTGGGCAGGGGAGGAGGGGACTGCGAGGACTATGCCATGCTGTTTTCCGCTCTTGTCTCGAGCATAGGCGGCACGACGAGAATTTATCTCACGGACAACCATGCATTTGCAACCGTTTATATAGGGAGGGGGGCACAATCAAATGAGATAATGGATGAGATAGACGAATATTACGGGACGAACCTATACTTTGCCACGATTAAAGATGACTTCGGATACTGGCTTGTGGCAGACCCTCTGGCATCCTTCTATCTCGGGGGGCTGCCCGTGGGAGGAGATGCCGTCGGGCCTCCTGCCGGCAACAATCTCTACAACTGGGATTTCACGGAGACGGGACATGTTAATGCCATAGACGTCATGAGAAAGTAAAACTTTAAATGTTGTTCGCCATTACCTCTCGATTAAGATGAAACTCAATTTAAAACCTGAACTTGTTTGGAAGTATTTTGAGGAGATAAGCCAGATACCTCGCTGCTCAAAACACGAGGAAAAGGTGGCTGAATACGTGGTAAGCATCGCGAAAAAATTCGGACATGAGGTGACAAGGGACGACGTCGGAAATGTCATCGTCAGGAAAAAGGCAACTGCCCATGATAACGCCCCGATGGTCACGCTGCAGGCACATCTGGACATGGTCTGCGAGAAGAACCGTGACGTCGAGCATGATTTCGAGAAAGACCCGATAGACGTGTATGCCGACGGCGACATGGTGCGGGCAAAGGGAACAACACTCGGGGCGGATAACGGCATAGGGGTTGCAACATGCCTTGCATTGATGGAAGATAACAGCATAAAGCACGGTCCGCTTGAATTCCTGCTCACGATAGACGAGGAAACAGGGATGACAGGTGCATTCGGTCTCAAGAAAGGCACGCTGAAGGGAAAGATGATGATAAACGTCGATACCGAGGAATTCGGGGCGGTTTACATAGGATGCGCAGGCGGCGGCAACAGCACCATCAAGATTCCGGTGAAATATGACACAGAGAAGGGAAAGGGACTGGAAATATCCATCAGAGGATTGAAAGGAGGACATTCGGGCACCGAGATACACGAGGGAAGGGCAAACTCCATAAAACTGATTGCGAGATTGCTGTACAATATCGATGCCAGAATAGGGAACATAGAAGCAGGGGACAAATTCAATGCAATACCAAGGGAAGCAACCGCAAGGGTCATTCCCTCGAACACGGATGATGTGCTGAAAAAGGCAAAGGAGTTCGAGAAGATATTCAAAAACGAGTATTCTGTTTCCGACCCCGGCATAGAAATAAAAACAAAGGAATGCGATATTGAGAAGGTTCTTGACTCCCGGAGCCAGAAAACAGTTCTCTCAATGCTGATGGGGCTGCCCCACGGTGTCCTTGCGATGGACCAGCAGGTGGAAGGTCTTGTGGAGACCTCGACAAATCTTGCAAAGGTAAGGCTGAATGATAATCTGGAGATAATGATGAGCTCCCGGAGTTCGGTAAATTCCGCCCTTGAAGCCACGATGCAGAGCATACGTGCAATAGGGGAGCTTGCGGACGCCACGGTTGAGGAAGGAAGTCTCTACCCGGGATGGAAGCCCAATCTGAATTCCAAACTGCTGAAGATAGCAGAGGATACCTTCAAGGAACTCTACGGAAAGGAGCCGGAAATCAAGGCAATACACGCCGGCCTGGAGACGGGGGTCATAGGCGGCAAGTACGAGGGCATGGACATGATATCCATAGGTCCGCAGATAGAGCACCCGCACAGCCCGGATGAAGTGGTATACATATCGTCCGTGCAGAAATTCTGGGAATACCTGGTGAAAATACTCGAGAATATAGCGAAGAAAAGCTGACCGGCGTTCTTCCCTCCCTCCTTTTTACCTGTTCACAGATACCTATTTGTCACCATATCCGTCCCATTATTATTCCCCATT
>CAZOAF010000132.1:0-2914 GCA_964577775.1 uncultured Thermoplasmatales archaeon
CGTGACGAAATGATGTTGCCCTCACCAACCACGCCCTTTATTTCCTCCGCCACTGACCCATCAATCATGAGGGTGTAATGCAAAAGATATTTTAAGGGTTGTTATGGCTCGTACGGATTGAATGCCGGGTCTCCGTAAAGAATGCGGGCATACTTTGTGGGCGGGTCGTCAACCAGTTTTGATTGCAGAAGTGCTTCGCCTATGCTCGTATCGTTCATTATCATGCTGTTCTCCATTACCTCAAGTTCCGCCTCCTGCCCCGTCTCCCTTGTCGCCCCGACGAATGCCGCCGCCCCCGCATGGATGAAAGCCATCCCTATGCTTTCCTCGAGAGGAATGCCGTCTATCCTGCCCATCAGACATGCGGCACTCAAAACAACGCTTGGTTGGATTTCGTAGTTCTTCACATGGCTGGAGTCGACCTCCTTGACGTACGAGTTCATGCCATATATGTTCGAGAACATCCAGTACCAGTCGCCGTGCCCCTCGTATTCGATGTAATTCGCATCAAACGCATTCGATTTCTCCAGCATGGGACGGCTGTTTCTCAAATCCCCGAAAATTCTCGTGGAAAAGCCGTACTGCGATGCGACCTTAGAGTAGGGAATCTGATGGAAAATGCCCGCCGTCTCGCCGAAGCCCTCGCCGAATATGAAGGTGAAGTTCTTCATCCACTCCCCGTGGGATATCTCGTCGTAAAACAGGCTCCTGCCCATGAGCAAAGAGGTGTCGACATCGTCCGTCGCCAGAATCCTTCCCGCTGCAACGCTGTAATTCAACAAATACGGGTTGTCGGAGGGTATGCCGAAGCCCACGTAATCGTCCTCCATGCTCCCGTTGTAGTAGTACATGGGCATCATGTTCGTGTCACCCACCACCGCCACCCACTTCACGGAATTTCCGGCGTACTTCCTGATTTTGTCCACTGTCCTGTTGACCTGCCCGTTGACGTACTTCTGCAGGGCGGCGTTGTTCCAGGCGCCCCCTGCCGTGCCGTCTGCAACGTCTGCATATTGCTCGTCTGTTATCTCATTACCGGTAGCGATAACCATTCCGTCATGGTAGGATGCTATGTATGGCGCAAGTTTTGATATGGGCGCAAGGGGGAGATGTGGAGATGCCAGTTTCTCCACCTCGACTCTGACATTGAAGGAAGTATCGACATATGAAAACCCGCGCAGCGAGAAAAATCCACCCCTGAAACCGTGATGAATCTTCACTGACAGCGTGTATTCGCCAGCATTGTTCACCGACAGCGCATCCATGTAGCATTTCTGGAAAGCATATGCATCGCTGAATGAATAGGTTACCATCTTCCCGTTACCGTCGTAGAGAACGGATGATATCACGTACGGTGCCCAATCCCTTTCGGGCACATCCACGAGAATCCTTATCCTGCTCGTACCGCCGGGAACCGATATGCCGAATGTCGCCTCATCCGTGCCCACGAGATTTATTTTTCTGGATAAGATGGTGAGCTGGATGTTCCTCATGTGCCCCTCGAAATCCGTCACGTCCTTCCCGGTAACCGCCGGCCCCGTCTCATCGTCGGGATTTGTAACAGCCAGGTATCTCACGTCCTTGATGCCCGATATGTAGTCGTATATCTCGCTTTCATTTGCAAGATGAATGGTTCCGACCGGCACGCTCCCGATTGCTATCACGTTATCCGCACCCAGTTTATCAATGGCAGACAGAATGTCGTCTTCATTGCCATCGTACAGCAGTATCGGCGCATCCATATAGCAGGCAATCGGCGTGGCTATCACCGAAAGGTTGTACTCATCCATGCTGTACGGCATGACCACAGCAGCGTTGCTGTTTCCAAAAAATTCAGCAATTTTTAATGATACTGCTACCGCGTCCCCTAAAAATTCCCGGCAGGGCAGGACGGCATCAACATGCTCTCCCACCGCAATTAGCCCGTCGGCGCCGTAATCGTCGATGAATTTCTGCTGCGCCCCAATAGTTCCGTTGAACAGAAGCATCGGTGATTTTCCCTCATGAAAAGCAAGAGAAGTCGAAACAAGAGAGAGGAAGGCATCCCCGTCATTCACGAGCACGATTTCTTTCCCCCCTTCCTGCATTCCTGCCCCCGCCGCCCCGCCCGCGCCACCGCCGAAAGAAAAACTGATTGCAAAAAGCATAACCACGGTCAATATTGCCCACTTCTTCATTTTAAGGATTAATTGGTGAGGATATTTAAAAATTGGGATGAGAACTGATGTCATTATTGTATTGGGTGCCTATAATTAATGTTTTCCTCCAAAGTCAAAATAAGAGGTAATATCTTTAAATACCAATATATAATTGATTAATGTGAAAAAAATCACAAGAGTAGAACAACTATTAGAGCTAAGAAAACAATATCAAGATGCTGTTTTTTTCCATGAAAAAATCCTGTGGGATGGGATTAAAATCCTGGTGGGAGTAATTTTTTCCCTATCATCTGTTCAGGCAGGATTTGTGTATATAGTAAGCAAAAATATATCGAATGAAGAATCCCTATCTACTTACTTTCCGCTATGGATCATTCCAATTGGCATAGTATTATTGGTTGCCATCGGATATTTCAATGCCAAACGAAGTTATAGAAATCTTATAGAATATTTAATTTGTATGATAAAAATAGAAGATGAAATAGATACTAAAAGGCAACCAAAAGAAAATAGAAAATTTTTAAAAAATTCCGAGTCACTTTTATATTCTAGGTGGATAAATGCCAGAAAGGCACTAACCGACGAAGAGTTCATGAATAATAGTTTAAAACCATGGAAAATCCCGATATTTATTGATTCAACAATTGATACAATAAAGTTAGTTTTCATATTATTAATGATAATCCCAATTGCTATGGGACTTATCCTGAGATTTTATTAATCCTCCTTTATTTATTTTATGATTGTGTAAAAGT
>CAZOAF010000133.1:0-2907 GCA_964577775.1 uncultured Thermoplasmatales archaeon
CAACTTTTTTTGAAATAGCAGGCGGTGTGAAATCAATATGTGAAAATAAAAAAAACGCCCGGGTCGGGATTCGAACCCGAGTCTGAGCCTCCGCAGGGCTCTAGGATATCCAAGCTACCCCATCCGGGCTTTGTGTGTTACTTTATCAAATCAACCATTGCCACTTTTTCGAGAATCAGGTCGCCATACATAGATTTATCGACTGTTTTCATCTCCTCATCGCCTATTCCGAATTTATCGAGGGTCAAGATGTCGCCGTCCATCACATTGCTGTCAACCTCCAGCCCGAGTTCCTCCAGAAATTCTTCTATTCCGGGATTCCCGTTACCGGCATACACAAATACGAATTTTCCGCTTTTCCCGATGCCCATGAATTCTATCGCATCCTTTATCTGTCTTTTCCCGGAGGCGTACAGCAGGATTTCCATGTCAGGCGTCTTGCATGAATTCGTTCCGTTTTCGAATGCTCGCAATGCATGTTCGACGGCGGACAGGATGTGCTCCCTTCCGTAGACCATGTCCGCATTCATTATCTGGCAAATCGCCTTGTTTTCATCTCCGAACTGCCTTATTCTCTCTATGAATTCTTCCTTATCATGTATCTCTCCCCTGCAGCCCACTATCTCCACGTTCATTTCAATCGACCTGCTCCTTTATGCTCCTGGCAATAACCTTTCCTATATGTTTCACCCTTGCAATCGACTCAATGCTTGCCTTCCTTAAATCATTTACGCTGGTGAACCCGGCGTTATACAGCGCTCTTGCCCTCACTCTTCCTATGCCCTTCAGCCGCACGAGATTGAGCAGTTCCTCCTTGCATCCGTATCTCATGCGCACAATCAGCTTGGTGAGCAGCGGCACGGCATCGAAATCAAATATGCGCGCAAGTTCCTGCATCGCATGCAGCAGCCACTCTGCCGTCTCCACCTTGTTGTGTATGTCGCCCGGTCCGACCTGGTATTTCTGTATCATTCCGTCCTCGCTCATCTCGCTTATCCAGTCCTCCAGCATGCTCGCCGTTTTCACCTCCGCCAGAAACCACTCGTAATCCGGCGAGAAGGAGGGCGGCGGCTCCACCAGGAATCTTCTCGTCCCCAGTTTTTCCTCTATCCATTCGTCCTTTTTCGAGACATATATGCATCTCATGTCGGGGGTGGAACAGATTGCATGAAGGTAAGAAAATTCGTCTCCCTCGCCTTCAAGTGCCTCCCTCATTTTCAAAGCGGACAGCGGGTCTATGTACAGCCCCGAGGTCTTTTTTCCGAATAGGGTTGCCCTCAGCGTGTTTGTGCCTTCCTCCTCGATAAATCCGCTTTCCTCGAGGAAAGAGAGAATGTCGTCGATTTTGTCCCCGGGCAGTGTCCCCATCTGGCGTGCATAGAACGTTTTCTGGAGAAACTCCGTTATCTCGTCCCGTGTTACCGCAAAGTTGGTTGATATGAGCGCCAGGATGTGGATTCTCAGTGCAGGCTCGCTGCCGAGTTTCGAGTATATGGGTTCCACCTCTGCCGTCAGGTAGTCGTACATGAGCCGTTCCCTTTCCCTATCGTTCTTCGCGACCAGCACCGCCTCCCCGACAGTGTCGTAGCCGGGGCGGCCTGCCCGCCCCATCGCCTGCTTCACCTCCATTATGGGAATCGGAATCATGTATCCGTCTGTCTGGGAGTACCGCCATACGTCCTTTATTATCACCCTTCTGGCGGGGGTGTTGACTCCCGCGGCAAGTGTGGGCGTTGCGACGATGCATTTCAGTATTCCTTTCTTGAAGCTGTCCTCGACCGCCCTTCTGTTGCTGTTGCTCAGTCCCGCATGGTGGAACGCCACGCCATTTTCCACGCATTCGGCAAGGTTTTCCGAGACGATGTTCTTCTCGCCGCTCGACAGTATTTCCCTCTTTATCTTCAGGAGTTCCTTCTTTTCGTCCTCATCCACGAACCTGGACACGTCGTCCTTCAATTTCCCGGCGAACGCCTGGGCGGAGCGTCGGCTGTTCACGAATACAAGCGCCTGCCCCTTCTCCCCCAGGATGTCCGTGACAAGGTCCGGTGCCCTCCCGCCGCCCTTTATCTCCTTTGTGCTGCCGTCCAGAAAGTATATCCTGTCCTTGTAAAGCACCCCTTCCTTCAGGGGGACGGGTCTCCACTCGGACTGCACGAGCCGGGCATCGAGCCATCCCGCAATCTCCGCCGCATTCTGTATCGTCGCCGAAAGCGCTATCACCTGCAGGTAGGGGTTCATGACACGCAGCCGGGAGAGAACCATCTCGAGGGTGGGTCCCCTCGAAGCGTCATTTATCAGATGGATTTCGTCCGCAACAACGATTTCCACATCATTGAGCCAGCCGGCGCCGTGCCGGAGGAGCGAGTCCGCCTTCTCAGAGGTGCATATCACGATGTCGTTTTTCGCGAGATGGGTGCCCTTGTTGTCCAGGTCGCCCGTCGATATTCCCACCTTTATTCCGAGTGATCGGAACGCCTTCAAATCCTCCCATTTTTCCGTTGCAAGTGCGCGAAGGGGAACGATGTAGATGCTCTTCCTCCCGCGGAGGGCGGCATCGAGAATGGAGAGGTATGCCACCAGGGTTTTGCCGCTCGCGGTAGGGACGGAAAGCACTATGTTGTCGCCGTTCAATGCATGAGGCAGCGCTTCTGCTTGAGGAGGATATAGCGTGTCGATTCCCTGCTCTTTGAATATCTCCTTTATGTCGTTGTCCACGGGAACGTCATCGATGCGGTTCCATTCCATGTTCAGCAATGCAGGAGAGAATAAAATGTTTTATAACGTTTTTCAAATCGACAGATTTAATATTTTGGAGGCATATTTACCTTTATGAAAATTGAAAGAAGGCATCTGATTCTTATTGCCGGCACATTGCTGATGATTATCGGAACGATTTTCATTTTTTAT
>CAZOAF010000134.1:0-2867 GCA_964577775.1 uncultured Thermoplasmatales archaeon
ATTTTCGAATGGCGTTCTTAATGTACCTTCAGTGTAATCGTGAGTGAGATATCTACTTCTCACTTCCTTGAAATAATTCTGGAATATGTGTTTATTGGCTATATCGTTTCCCATTACCTTCCATTTTGTAGATGCTCGCCATCATATTATATTTTCGGTAAATTTAAAGAGATTGCCAATCCTATTTCTCAAACACCTTCTCCAGCTTCTTTATGGAGTACGTGTTGATTATGTCATCTTTTTCAGCCCAGCCCCTTCGGGCAACCGCCGTGCCGAGATTTATGAAATGGAGCTGGCTCGCACTGTGGGCATCCGTGCCTATTGACAGCTTGACTCCCATCTCCACCGCCCGTTTCACGTGCACGTCGTTCAAATCAAGGCGTGCGGGCTGTGCGTTTATCTCCATCACAACGCTGTTCTCCCTTGCCGCCTCGAACACCTTGTCGAAGTTCAATGCCGCACCCTCCCTCTTCTGTATTATGCGACCCGTCGGATGGACTATTATGTCCACCACACCGCTCTCGATTGCACGCATCACACGCGAGGTCATGTCCCTATCCGACATGCGGAAGCCCGAATGTATACCCGCGGCAACCACATCCACGTCCTTCAGCACCTTTCTGTCCATGTCCAAACTCCCGTCCTTCATTATGTTGACCTCCACACCGTAGAAAATGCGGATGTCGTATTTCTCGTTCGCTTTCTCCACCTCCTTCATCTGCTTTCGTATCCGTTTCTCGTCCATCGCTCCCGCAATCTTCAGCGTCCCCACATGGTCGGTTATGGCGATGAATTCGTGCCCCATGCCTGCAGCCTCCTCCGCCATCTCCTCCACGGTGTTCGCCCCGTCGCTCCACGTCGTATGCATCTGCAAATCGCCCTTCACGTCCTCGTATTCCACAAGTTTCGGAAGTTTGCCCCCCATCGCAGCCTCCACCTCCCCGCGATTCTCCCTCAACTCCGGCGGAATGTAGTCCATACCCAGTGCCCTGTAAACCTCCTTCTCCGTCCTCCCAGCAATCCTCCGCCCCCCCTTGAAAAGCCCGTACTCGTTCAGCTTGCACCCTGCCCTCACCGCAACCTTCCTCACCTCTATGTTGTGGCTCTTGCTCCCCGTGAAGTACTGCAGCGCGGAACCGAAGCTTTCCTCCGGCACTATCCTCAAATCAACCTGTATCCCGCTTTCAAGGCGCACCGACGACTTGGTCTCGCCCTTCACAATCACCGCCGCCACGTTGTCCATGTTCGTGAAGAAATCCATCATCCCGGCGGGGCGGGGGGAGGTGGCAAGGATGTCAACATCCCCTATGGTTTCCTTCATGCGCCGTATCGAACCCGCAATGCTTATCCTTTCGGCCATGCCCTCCAGCGATTCTCTGATGGCAATCGCCTCGGGAAGAACAACACCGAGCAGCCCACGCCCGCCCCTCCCCCTTGCGAGCGCTATGTTTTTGAGTATGTTCTCCTCGGTTTTTTCCCCCATGCCCTTCAATTCCCTTATCTTCCCCTCGAGCGCCGCCTTCTCCAGGTCATCGAGTGTCTTTATTCCGAGTTCGCTGTACAGCATCTTTATCTTTTTTGGACCGAGACCCTCCACGGACGAAAGCGCCTCGACATCTACGGGGACCTCCTTCTTCAGCCTCTCATAATACGCCAGCGAGTTCGTCTCCAGCAGCTCCTTTATCTTCTCCGCTATGTTCTTCCCGACTCCGGGTATCTTCTCGAGTTCGCCCCTCTCGTACACCTTCTCCACGTCCTCCGTAAGCAGTTCTATGTTCTGGGCTGCCTTCCGGTATGCATTGGGCCTGAACGGCACATCCTTTATTTCAAGGAGGTTCGCTATTCCGTAAAGGATGCGTGCAATATCCCTGTTTCTCATGTTATCCCTGTTATGAAACATTCAACGAAATTTTTAATATATGATTTTTGGTTCAGGTTAGGATGGGAAACATCTTCGTGATACAGAAGCACTACTCGACCCACTTCCACTACGACCTCCGGCTGGAGATGCACGGCACGCTCAAAAGCTGGGCAATTCCGAAGGGGCTGCCAGAAAAGATAGGGGTCAAACGACTTGCAATGGAAACAGAGGACCATGAGATGGGTTTTGCTACCTTCGAGGGCGAGATTCCGGAGGGAACTTACGGTGCGGGCATGATAAAGATATGGGATTCCGGCGAGTACGAAATGGAGGAGAACGAGGGCAACCGAATCGTATTTCGGCTCAAGGGTAAGAAAATCAACGGGGATTACTGCATGGAGAGAACGGAGAAAGGGAGATGGCTTGTTTTCAGGAGATAGAATGGACATACTTGACATACTTGAGAGGGAATACCCGGATGCGAAGGGAACCGCACTGAAACATTCCAGTGCACTCGAACTGCTGGTTGCAACGATACTCTCGGCGCAGACAACCGACATAAGAGTCAACGTGGTAACAGAGAAACTGTTCTCGAGGTACAGAACTGCGGAAGATTTTGCAAATGCGGACATCGAAGAGTTGATGGAAATGATAAGGAGCGTGAACTACTATAAAACCAAGGCAAAGCACATAAAGGAGGGATGCAGAATCATCATCGAGGAATACGGCGGAAATGTCCCGGATTCCATGGAGGAACTGGTAAAACTGCCGGGCGTACAGAGAAAAACGGCAAACGTCGTGCTATCAAATGCATTCGGTAAGGAGGAGGGAATAGCGGTTGACACGCACGTCATGAGGGTCTCGCAGCGTCTGGGCATCACGGAGGAAAGCGCAAGGGAGAAAATCGAACGGGATTTGATGAACAAATTTCCGGGGAACAGATGGTCTGATGTATCGAACCTGCTGATAGCCCACGGCAGGCGGGTCTGCAGGGCGAGAAACCCCG
>CAZOAF010000135.1:0-2743 GCA_964577775.1 uncultured Thermoplasmatales archaeon
TGACAGTTTCTGTGTAAACTCCGCTGTAAACGAAAATTTTGTCCCCGTCATCTGCTTCATCAATCGCATCCTGAATTTTCGTGTAGTTGCTGGGACCCGAACCCCCGACATACAGGGTATTGCCAGCACCGTTTGCCGCACCGTCTTTCTTTTCGGTATGGAAATTACCCGCCATGTTCGTCTGATACGAAGTGGCAGGCATTACGAGGAGAACAGACAACATTACAACAATCACAACTAATCTTCCTTTCATCTTATCTCCCAACACTCATGTGATAAATGCTGGGGACGGTTATAAAATTTTTTAATTTGTTCTATTTCCCTTACATCACAATCGGTATCTTTTCACCGCATTTCGAGCATTTCCCGTCTTTCAGCCCCACCACTTTTGCCGAGAACCCGTGCCTCTCTATCAACCTGTTTCCGCATGACGGGCAGAATGTATCCTCGTAGTCCCCGTGGGGAACGTTTCCCAGATACACATAATCGAATTCCTCACCTTTTGCAATCTCGTATGCTTTCAGCAATGTTTCGAGCGGCGTCGGGGGTGCATCTCTCATTTTATAGTGGGGGAAGAATGCAGAAAAATGGATGGGAATATCATAACCGAGTTCATTGCCGGCCCATCCCAGAAACTTCCTTATCTCCTCCTCCGAGTCGTTGTGACCAGGAATTATGAGATATGTAACCTCGAGGTGTACCCCTTTCTCCCTGTATACCCTGCAGGAGTTGAGTACCGGCTGAAGTCTGCCACCGCAAACTTTTTTGTAAAAATCATCGCTCATCGATTTTATGTCAACATTTGCCGCATCCAGATACGGAGAAATCTCCTTTATTGCATCCTCACCGGTAAACCCGTTGGTGACGTAAGCCGTGTAAAGCCCCTCCTTTTTTGCAATCTTTGATGTGTCGTATGTGTATTCCCACCATATCGTGGGCTCGTTGTACGTCCATGCTATTCCATCGCAGCCCTCCTCCCTTGCCATCCGAACGGCCTCCTCCGGCAAAATATCGACCAGGGGAAAATTTTCCGGCTTTGCCTGCGATATTTCGTAATTCTGGCAGTGAAGGCATTTGAAATTGCATCCGACCGTGCCGAAAGAAAGGGCATGGCTGCCGGGATGAAAATGAAACAGGGGCTTCTTCTCTATCGGGTCGGGATGAACGGATGAGGCAGATGCATATATCAGCGAGTAGAGCTTCCCTCCCTCGTTCTCCCTGACCCCGCATATCCCCCGCCCCCCGTCGGGAATCACGCAGTTGTGGGGACAGAGATTACATTGAACCCTGCCATTGCCCTTCCAGAATCTCGCCTCTTTTATCACTTCCTGTAAAATTGCACGGGCGCTATAAATATCTTGTCATGAACTTCCGCTCGTACGAGACAACTGTTTCCGTGAGGGCAATCCACGCAGGCAGCGGCGACGGATATATGGATACAACCTCGTCGGCAATTTCTTTCACGGGCGAGATAAAATCACCATGGGGGAAACCGCCTATTATGCATGCCGTATGTTCCGTCAGCACATCCTCGAGATTTTTCTCCCCTCCGCTTTCCGACAGAAGAACCACTTTATCGACATCCATTTCTTCCAATACCGCCTTCACGTTTCCCTTTTCCAGCCTCATCAGCGGATTGCCCACAGGCACCTCTCCTTTCATGAAAAGCTGCTCCATTAGCCCCCTGAATCTGACATAATTCTTTACGACCCTCATTTCCGGGCTTATCTTTATCACCTCGTCATTTCTTGTGTGAATGACCGTATCCAGCATTCCTTCCCTGTTCAGAATCGACTCGTTCGCAATGAGCATCGACATGTGGACAATGTCAGGCCTTCCCCTTCTTTCCCACCGATCCAGACCCCTCATTGCCGAATGATGAAGCGACGAGTCGAGCAGTATTTCCTCCGCCCTTTTGCCCCTGCGTTCGGCGTCCTTTCTTATTGCGGGCAAACGGGCGATTTCCGGAGGTACGATTTCGATTTCGCTGTCTGCAAGAATCACATGAAGGGTTATGTTATAACCTCCTCGAGTTTGTCTTCATCCACCGCCATCTTTATCTCCTGCGCTATTCTCTGTCCCGTGGAGAGGCCCGGCTGGATGAGGTCTGCATAGGGCGAGCCGGACATGTAAACGTTTGTCCCGGCAACTATTCTTGCAGATATCTCGAAGACCTTGAATTTGAGTTCCTCCGTCACCACGGTTTCAAGACAGAAGGGGCCTATCATCCCGCCGAAAAGTTCGTACGATTTCTTGACCACCCTTTCGCCCATGTCAAAAACCTTTTGAAGCAGCGATTCCCGCATGACAATCGGAATGTTGCCCGTGACAACAAAAGTCGGCTTTATCCCCATGTCCTCGAGTTCGGAGATAGAACCCAGACGGTGTGCCTCGTCAATGTTTGTTTCATCTCTGCGGTCCACGGACATTACCTGCAACGTGCCTTTTCCCACCCGATAACCGTCCTTCGCGATGGGAGAGTAGAAGTAATGTATGTAGTACCTTGTTCCCACCATGAATTCCTGTATGATGTACTTCTTGTCTCTATCTATCTTCTTTTTGAAATCCTGATAATTCTTTGCAATGAAAAACCCTTTTCCTCCCTTCGCTCCGTGGTATTTGACGATGACGGGCTTCTCTATGTCCCTCGGGTCTTCGATGACGGTTGGCATTTCCAGACCCGCGCCCTCGAGCCATTCTCTCTCCTTATCTCTATCTGACTCCCATTCCAGCACGTCCCTGT
>CAZOAF010000136.1:0-2707 GCA_964577775.1 uncultured Thermoplasmatales archaeon
GGCCCACGGGGACTCGAACCCCGGACCTCCGCCGTGTGAGGGCGACGTCATAACCGACTAGACCATGGGCCCCGAGATGAAATAGAGAATGAAGTGGAATATATTAATTTTAGCGTGTCCGGCCAGAAATAAAAGAAAGCTTTAAATATCTTCAACCCTATTCAGTTTGATAGCAAAAAGCAATCAAAGTGGTGAATGCCATGAAAAAGGAAATATTGGTGGTGGACGACGAAGATTCGATTCAGGAGTTGATAAAGGTATATCTGTCGCCTCTGAATGTTAGAATACATTCCGCATTTACCGGCGAGGATGCTGTCAAGATGTACGAGGAGATGATGTACCGGGGAAGAAAACCGTCCATAGTCATCATGGATCTCAAACTTCCGGGAATAGACGGCATAGAGGCGATAAAGCGCCTGAAGGATCTCGACCCCGGGGCAAACATCTACGGATTCACGGCATTTTCCAATTCGGTATGGGCATCGAAAATGCTCAGGGCAGGTGCAAGGAAGGTCATTCCACGAAGCATGGGATTCAACGGGTTGAAAGAGATAATCCAGAAATCACTCTCCGAGAGAATGGTGGTCATGCACTGAAACAAAGAAGCGGACGTGGTGGGATTTTCGAGCATGCACAGGTACATCCGTTACACATCATGCATTCGAACCCACGACTGCTGGCTTAGAAGGCCAGCGCCATATCCTGGCTAGGCCACACGCCC
Source organism: uncultured Thermoplasmatales archaeon (assembly GCA_964577775.1). Classification (GTDB taxonomy): domain Archaea; phylum Thermoplasmatota; class E2; order UBA202; family DSCA01; genus VBQP01. The sequence continues at coordinate 722 of CAZOAF010000136.1, forward strand.
GCTGTGCTCACACAAGATAAGTGAAAGACATTTATACCTTTTTCTTAACGGAAAGGCAAAATCACTCGTATCTTGCTGCTTCGTCTATAAGCTCCTCAATCTTACCGTCCTTGACCGTAACTGGATGCGAAACTATCGTTCTCCTGCAGCAGTATCTGTCCACACCGAGTTCGTCGAGCACTTTCTTAGGGTCCTCACCATTGAGGTACACCCTTGTCTTGTATTCCTCGAATATCGAACCGAGGACTTTTCCGCATGTAAAACATCTTACAGGTATTATCATTTTATCTATACGACTTCTGCCTCTTTCTTCTGGCACCACGCCCGAGCGGCTTCTTTGGCTCCTTCCTGCGGGTGTCATTCACGAGGAGTGTTCGGTCATACTCCATGAACATGTTCTTCAATTCCTCGTCATCCGTGTAACTCACTATTGCCTTTGCAATTGCAGTTCTGACGGCCTCCGCCTGGCTCATGGGCCCGCCGCCCTCCACGCTCACGCTTATGTCTATCTTGTCCATGCGCTTTCCCGCCATCTCGACAGGCTCGGATATCATGCGCCTCACCAACTCTGACTGGTAAACGTCGAGTCTGACACTGTTTATCCTGACAACGCCCTTTCCTTTCTTTGCCACTGCCCTTGCAATCGACCTCTTCCTCTTTCCAGATTGAACTGCTGCTTTTACCATGATATCCCCAGATATTCGGAAAGTTCCTTCAGAGTCATGTAACTTGACGGGTTGCTCTGCTCGACTTTCTCCAACTTTTTCTTCTCAAATTCTTCGGGCACGCTTATGTATGTCTTCAGATTTTTATATGCTTTTCTGCCCTTCGGCTGCTGGTATGGCAGCATGCCTCTGACAGTTCTCTTCAGAATCATGTCGGGCATTCTCGGGAAGAACGGACCCTTTCGCTTGGAACCGCCCACCTCCCTTTTTTTCCGGTATCTGTTCTCTATCTCCTTTTTGCTCCCGACTATTATAACCTTCTCCGAATTCACGACCACTATTTCCTCTCCCTCGAGCAGCCGCTTTGCCAGCATCGAGGAAAGCCTGCCAAGGGTCGCTCCGCTTGCATCCAATACCGTTACCATTTAACCACCGATAATACGTATTCCCTTTCCTTTGGGACTTTTATCCACTATCTCCCTGAGGGAGTAGCATTTTCCGCCCGCCTCTTCTATTTTCTTCCTTGCCTGCTCGGAAAATTTGAGGGCGGCAACGTCCATCTTCGCCGCCTCCCCGTCCCCGAGAACCTTCCCGGTGACCAGTGCGATTTCACCCTCGTTCAGGTGTTTTGCTATCTTGTCCACATTAACCTCCGCCCAGTTGCGGGACGGTTTTTCCAGCTTTTTTGCAACAGCCTTCCATATGCCCGCATCGTGCTTTTCTGCCGATTCGTAAAGATAACCGATCAGTTCCATAATCTGCGGATTGCTCTTTTTCATCTTGGCTGATAATATAGCATCATTTATAAGGCTTATGCTTGCCGGTGCAAGACGATATCAGCTCCAGAAACACGCCCGCAGGAACAAGTATGCCTCCGAAAAGAAATCCCATAAATATGAAGACAAAGCCGGCAATTATGGAGATAAGGGCAATGTAATCCAGAATGTTTGCCCTCATGGGCTCGTATTTGCTCTCTTTGTTGTAATTCCTGAATGCTTCTTTCCAGTCCCTGATCGCAGGATTGTAAGTTTCATCCCTTCGCGGCGAGTAGCCCGTAGCCCTCACTATGCGGGACGGCATGGACAAATAACGAGAGGCAGAATATATAATGTTCGAAATGTCGATATATACTTATATCGAAAAAGCATAATTGATTTCCATATGAAATTCCTCTTTCTCTACCCGACAACCGATTCTTTCCCCCTTGATTACGGAGAAAAATCCTTCATGTATGCACCCCCTCTCGGCATATTGTATCTCTCCTCTGTGCTCAGAGAGAACGGGCATGGCGCGGGAGTTATAGACATCAGGGGAGAGGAAA
>CAZOAF010000137.1:0-2642 GCA_964577775.1 uncultured Thermoplasmatales archaeon
GCTTGGTAACCCGGCACACCGCACGGAAGCCCTCGTCGCCCCACAGCTGCTCCTTGTATGCAAACAGACACCGCCCGCCGCATATGTCGTAAACATCGCAGGAGCGGCATGGCTCGCCAATCTCCACTTTCCCGAACGAGTGCAAATCCCCCAGATTGTTCCATAGAAATTCGCCGGCAATGGGACATGCAAGCACCCGTCCGTCGGTCGTTATCGCCACCGCCTCCTGCCCGGCGCCGCAGGGCAGCCCCCTCCCCGCCTCCCGCCCCCATATCATTCTTTTCATGATTCCGAGGAAGGGAACTATGCCCGGGACGTTTCCCCCCTCCACCTCCCCCGCCCACATCTCGACAAGATGCTCTATGCCCGGCATGTAGCTTCTTTCAGCCCATTCCTCGAATTCCTCCAGTTCCCAGAGGGGAGACCAGACAACATCGAGCTGCCAGTGGACATGGGGAAAAAAGCGGAGAAGATGGACGACGTCCTCGTATATGTCCGTGTATTTCGAGACAGCCATTCTTGCGATGATATCGCCCCCGTATCCCTTTTCCCGGAGAAAATGAAGGGCATCCATGACCTTGTCGTAGCATCCGGGGGCGCGGTAACGGTCGGTTATCTCCTTCCTTCCGTCGATGGAGAGCAGTATGGTGTCGAATTTTCCCACATCATCTCCGAGTTCGCGAACGAAATATCCGTTTGTCTGGAGTACGAATTTTCTCGCAGGCAGGCTGTACAGAAAAGATTTCACAACATCGGTACGGAGCAGCGGCTCGCCTCCGTAGAATGCAACAACCGCTTCCCTGTCCTTCCCAACAATTTCGGAGAGTCTGCTGATGTCATAGGTTATCTCCTGCGGCATGCCCACAAGGCTTCCCCCGCAGTAGCTGCACGAAAGATTGCAGGAAGGCGTGACCATCACGATGTAAAGCATGGAATTGTATGCAGTTCATTTTATGAATTTTTCTCCACCAAACATTTATAATAAATTATCGCCATCTCGGATGGATGCTAAAAGTGTACAACACTCTGGGCAGGAAAAAGGAAGATTTCGTTCCTGTGGAGGAGGGAAAGGTCAAAATGTACGTTTGCGGCATGACGGTATACAGCGATGCCCACATAGGACATGCCCGCACGTACGTTGCCTTCGACATAATAAGGAGATACCTCAAACATAAGGGATACAGCGTGACCTATGTTCAGAACATAACCGACGTGGACGACAAAATCATAAAGACGGCGAACGAGAGGGGCATCGAACCACTCCAGTACTCCGCCATGTACGCGGAAAGATGCCTTTCCGACATGGACCGCCTGGGGGTGGAAAGGGCGGACATATACCCGAAGGCATCCGAGAGCATAGGCGACATCATCGCTCTGATAGAAAGGATAGTGGAAAACGGATACGGATACGTGGCGGACGGCGACGTCTATTTTTCGGTGGAAAAATTCGAAGATTACGGCAAACTTTCGGGGCAGAGGGTGGATGAAATGAAGGTTGGGGCACGCATCGAACCCGGCGAGAAAAAGCGCAGCCCCCTTGATTTTGCATTGTGGAAGAAGGCAAAGGAAGGCGAGCCCTCGTGGGATTCGCCGTGGGGGAAGGGCAGGCCGGGATGGCACATCGAGTGCTCTGCCATGAGCAGCAGGTATCTGGGACTTCCGTTCGACATCCATGGAGGAGGGCACGATTTGATATTTCCCCACCATGAGAATGAGATTGCACAGAGCGAGGCGGCAACCGGCAGGGATTTTGCAAGATACTGGCTTCACTCCGGCATGCTCAAAGTTCGTGGGGAGAAGATGAGCAAATCGCTGGGCAACATGATAAACGTGAGAGACGCCCTTGACAGATGGGATGCCGAATTGCTGAGATTCTTCTTTGCATCGTACCATTATCGCAGCCCGGCAGATTTCAGCGAGGAAAATCTGGACATGGCCGGGAAAGGGCTGGAAAGGATAAGGAGGCTGAGGGAGGAACTCGAGAACGCCTCGAAAAATGCAGATGGAAGGGTTAACGAGGATGAACTCGACGAAAAGGGGCGGGAGTACTATCGCTCCATCTCACGCCTCAGGGAAAAGTTCGAAGATGCAATGGACGATGACTTCAACACACCCGAGGCGATTGCATCGATATTCGAATTCGTGAAGGACAGCAACAGATATTTCAGGGAATGCAAAAGTGCGGATAAAAATCTGTGCGGGCATGCACTGGAAACCCTGCTCGAGTTAGGGAATATAATCACCCTCTTTCAGGGAGGCGGAGGTGGGAAGGACAATGTCTCCGGCGATGATGTTGAACGCCTTGCGGCGCTGGTGAAAAAATACGGGGGAAAGACAGAGGGAAAAAATCTGGACGAACTCATGAGGGAGATTCTCGACATACGGCAAAACGCCAGAAAGGAGCGAGACTGGGAAAAATCCGATGCCATAAGGGACGAGCTCGCGGAACTGGGCTTCGAGATACAGGATGCGGGCGGTGAAACGAAGTGGAGAAGGAAATAGCTGGTTTTCGACCATCAGTCCCCTAAATACAACATATATGGTTGCTTCTTAGATCTTTTCATAAGACAATACAATTCCGGATGGTATGCATGTTTGTCTATTTGATTTTTTCAAATTTGCCGGTTTTCCTGTTCTTTCTT
>CAZOAF010000138.1:0-2616 GCA_964577775.1 uncultured Thermoplasmatales archaeon
GCCGCCGTTCGACACGACCTCATTCCTGCGTGAGGCTTCGAAACTCGGATTCACCGCTGCATCTGCAATGAAGGTAGCGGAATCCCTCTACATGAGGGGGCTGATATCATACCCCAGAACGGACAATACCGTGTACCCTCAGGGCATGCAAATCAGGAAAATAGTGGATAAACTGGAAAGCGTGTTTCCCGATGAGGCAAGACAGGTGAAAGAAAACGGAAGGAAGACGCCCACCAGGGGCAAGAAGGTGAGCCAGGACCACCCGCCCATACATCCGGTGGATGTTGCCAAAACGAAAATGGATGGGAGGGACTGGAAGATATACGAACTCATAAGCAGGAGATTCCTTGCGACCCTTGCCAGTAATTCCGTTGCCGAGGTTTCAAAGGCAGAAATAGACGTGGAGGGGGAAACATTTCTTGCCAGCGGATACGAAATCCTGGAAAGGAACTGGAGGGATATCTACACGTACATAAAGCCCAAGGAGAACGTGCTCCGGCTCAGTGAGGGGGAGGATGTCATTATCGAGAAAATAGGGAAGATGAAAGAGGAAACGAAGCCCCCGAACAGGTACAATCAGGGCTCGCTCCTGGCCGAGATGGAAAAGAACAATCTGGGTACGAAATCCACGCGCCACGACATAATAGAGAAACTCTACTACCGCAACTACATAAAGGGAAAGAAAATAATGCCCACGCCTGCGGGCGTTGCCGTGATAGAGGCGCTCGAACGCAGTGCAGAGAGAATAACGAAGCCGGACATGACCGCCGAACTTGAGGAGGAGATGAACGAGATAGCGGAGGGGCGGAAGAGTCTGGATGATGTTGTCAATGACTCCAGGCGGCTGCTCAGGGAAGCAGTTGAAATGCTTGAGAAAAGGAAGGATGACATAAGGAAGGTGATAAAGGATGCGATGTTCAAGCAGAATTTCGCAGGGAAATGCCCCCGTTGCGGGAGCGACCTCATCGTAAGAAAATCGAAGAAGGGAAAGCGATTCATCGGATGTTCGAACTACCCCAGATGCGACAACAGCTACCCCCTGCCACAGAGGGGAAACGTGATATTCGAGGGCGAATCCTGTCCGCACTGCGGTGCCCCGGTCATGACTGTTATCTACAAGAAAAAGTGGAAAAAGTGTGTAAACCCGGAATGCCCGTCAAACAGGGAGAAGAAATAGATTATTTTGCCCCTCTCGATTTGGGCCTCAAGTCCTTGGAGTTGCATTTCCTGCATCTAACCGCCTTCGGTGCGTTTCTGGCTCCGCACTTCATGCATATGAGTTTGTTCAGCAGTCTCTCTTCCGCTTCCGGGAATTTTGCCATGGATGGGTAAGTCCGTGCCCTTTTTAATATTTTTTATTGGGCCCTATGGGGTAAATCCCCACATATTTTATATATCAAATACATATTCAGCCTTCCATGGCAAGGATGCATTCCAGGAAAAAGGGAAAGTCGTCTTCAACGCATCCCATAGAGAGAAAACACCCGAAATGGGGACTCAATCCCAGAGAAATCGAGGACAGAATAGTCAGCATGGCAAAGGAGGGAAAAAGCCAGGCGATTATCGGCATAACCCTCAGGGACTCCCACGGCGTGCCCGATATAAAGGCTGCAACGGGAAAAAAGCTCAGCAAGATTCTCGAAGAACACGGGATGCTGCCGGAAATCCCGGAAGACCTGGACAACCTTCTGACCAAGAGGGAAAAACTCAGAGACCATCTCTCCGCGAATCCAAGGGACCTGCACAACAAACGCGAGCTCCATCTCATAGAAGCAAAGATACGACGCCTCATGAAATACTACAAGAGAGAGGGAAGGATTTCCGAAAAAGTTTCCATGTAGGTCAGTTTCCCCTCTGCCTGTCTATTGCTTTTTTCATCCCCATCTCCCCTTTCAAAACTTTTTTTGCAAGCTCCTTCGATATGGTGACATCGCCGCTCATTATCCTGCTTTTCCTCTGGGTGTCCTTTATCTCGCCGTCCTTCGGTTCCACCGAAAGTTTCGAACTTATCACCCTGCCGGGCGTAAGGGCGATGGAGGATGCGGCAAGCATGTCATCGCGGGTGCTGGCGGGTGTTGTCGAGGTCTCGTCCACCATCTCTATTCTGGGGGTCACATTCATGATGCCATTTATGATGCGATTTCTCACAAGGCGGGCACCGTGCCCTATGCGCACCGTCACGTCAGCCCCACCGCAATTCCTTATGAATGATGATATGAAATCGACCGCGTCCTGCGGCGACCTCGATGTGAAACGGCGGAATAGCATGCCGTCCACAAATATTGCTATCCCCGGGGTGGAACCCGGGTCTATTCCTATGACTATATTTCCGGCAAGATTGCCCTTTCTGGCAACAAAAAGTGCCCTGTCTATGAGTTCATCCATGTCCTGCCCATGCTCCCGGCAAATCACGACATCGAAATTCACCCTCCGCCCCTCCTCCGGAGATGTTATGACAACGTCCACATCGGGGGGAATCGGAGAATCAAACGTGAGGGATGCAAAATGAAGACCTCTCGCCTCCAGCGCATGAACTATGTCGTGGTAGAACGAGAAATCCGACGTCAGCACCCCTATCATGGATTTTTTAACATGTCAGGATATTTTAATATTGCT
>CAZOAF010000139.1:0-2388 GCA_964577775.1 uncultured Thermoplasmatales archaeon
CCTTCACCACCCTCCCGACGTGCAGTATGACTTTCTCGTTTTCAAGCCCCATATCCTCCCTTCCCCGTCTCTCGTCGCCGCCGGCGAATCTCTCCGGATTTATCCCGGTGGGTATGACCTCTATGTGCTTTTCGGTGAAAGCGGATATCTCATTACTTGCCGCCATGCTCGGGGCGATTATGCCGTCGCATCTCCCGAAATACCATTTCAGCCATGAGTTGAGGAACTTTCTGGCTGCATTCTGTATGAATGGAGAGGATGAGAGGAGGTAAACGGAATCACCGAGAAACGTGTGATATGTGAAAATCAGTGGCGTGTTGCCCCTTCGCGATGCGATTAAACCGTGCAGACCCATGAATGCGGGGGAATGGGAATGCACTATGTCCGGTTTCACTCTGTCAATTATTCTATCTGTTCGCGGGGAAAGCAGGGAACGGAGCGGAACCATTCTGTAGTTGGGGTACCTTCCGAAAACCCTGGATTTGTAGTAAAATATGCGGTTATCGAAGTCATCCCTGTTTTCCTTCCCGGGAACGAAAATATAGACCTCATGCCCCCTTTTCTCTAATTCCTCCTTGAATGACAGAAGGGAGCAGACCACCCCGTCCATGGTGGGCAGCCATGTATCGGTGAACCATGCAATTTTCATTTTCTGCCATTTATATGATGCCATGCTTAATGTATTTTTCTGAATACCTAATGAATGTACAGCCCGCCGTTCACGTTTATTGTTTCCCCTGTTATGTAGTCCGAAAGTTCGGAAGCAAGAAACAGACATGCATCCGCAACATCTTCGGGCCTGCCGAGTCTTCCGAGCGGTATCTGCGTTGCCCTTTCCTCTTTCTGCTCAGGGGTATAGCTGGCGATGATGTCGGTGTCTATTGTGCCGGGGGCAACGGCATTCACGTTTATTTTTCTATCCGCCAGTTCGAGCGCGAGGCTTCTCATCAATCCCAGAATGCCTGCCTTGGAGGCGGCATAATCTGCACCGTGGGACGAACCTTTGAATGCAAGCTGGGAGGATATGAATATTATCTTCCCGCCCTCGCTCATGTGGGGAATCGAATATTTGCAGACATTGTAGCACCCCTTGAGGTTCACGTTCATCACCTCATCCCACTGTTCCGGCTTTATACCATGGAGATGAGAGCGGCGGTAGATTCCTGCATTGTTCACAACTATGTCGATATTTCCTGCCCTCCTGACAAAAGTCTCGACCATTTTCTTTACTTCATCATCATTCGAAACATCTGCCTGAAGAATCATGCCATCTTTTACTCTCTCCAGTGTTTCCTCTGCCTTCTCCCTGCTCTCGAAATAGTTTATGCCTGCAAAAGCGCCATGTTCCGCAAATTTGATGGCTATTGCCCTTCCTATCCCCCTGGACGCACCCGTTACAATGGCTGTTTTACCCTCAAGGAGTTTCATCTTCCAGTGCCTTGTGCATCTTCACCACACTCTCGACAGCGGCCTTTGCCCTTTCTATGCGTTCCTCCGCCTGCAGGCGGCTCATGCCCGGTCCGGTTATGCCCAGTCCCACCGGCTTGTCGTACTGTATTGCGAGGTCTGCTATCTTTCTCGATGCATGCTGTATGACTATCTCGTCGTGCTCGGTTTCGCCCTCTATGACCGCCCCTATGGCAACAACTCCGTCTATCGTCATGCTCTGGAGAAGTTTCTTTATCGCAAGCCCCATGTCGAAAACGCCGGGCACCTTTATCACCTTCACCACTTTTGCTCCCAGAAATTCGGCATGCTCCCTTGCACGTTCGAGCATCATCATGGTGATGTCGTAATTGAACTCCGAAACCACGATTCCCAGTCTTATCTCGCCGGAAGTTCGTTCCTTGTCTCTCATGGGGGTATATCTCCTTTATGTTTATTTATTTTTTCTCCGCATGAGGTGCAGACCCCGTGCATCAAATCGAAATGTTCGCCGCATACGTTCCTGCCGCATATCCTGCACGTGTGCATCGCCCCGGGCCTGCCGCAGATGGCGCAAAGCCCCACCATTTCCATGAATCTAAAAATGGCATGAGATAAAAAGGTTTTCGAGGGGTTTGCCGGAAAATTTATTAAACGGCGGATTGTTGCCAAACGGGGTGTTATATATGCCGATTGTCACCATCGAGTCATGGCCACTGGAAAAGGAAAGCAAACCCGTAATAATAAAGAAGATAACAGAGGTTTTCACGGAAATGGGGATACCTGCCCAGGCGGTTACTGTTGTGATACATGAAACCGAACTGGATAACTGGGGAAGTGCGGGTGAACAGCATTCCGTAAAATTCAGGGATTTGAAGAAATAATTACCGTTTCCATTCCAAATTTATTTCACATCATGCCCTTTCATCTTCTCCCATGCCAACTGCAATGAGATACCCCCTT
>CAZOAF010000140.1:0-2312 GCA_964577775.1 uncultured Thermoplasmatales archaeon
CAAACGACAACGAAATCATAGCAAAACTCAAACTCGTGGGAGACGGGAACGGGCTATTCATGCTCGACAAAGAACTGGCGGCGAGGGCCTTCACCCCGCTGCCTGCAAAAGCAGAGTGAGTGACAATCAGAAAAAGCTGATGGAAGGATAATGGGGGCGTCTAAACGCCCCTCAATATATCCCTGCAAAATAAAGTGTCAGATATAAAGACGAACATGCATATTTATCAATGCCGAGGTAAATATTAAAATCTGGCTGTCATTCAAGATATATGAGATATCTCACTGCAATAACGATAGTCCTGATTTTAGTCCTGCCATCTGTTGGGCTTGGAAACAATTTCTTTGATGACGGAAAAGGGCAACATGAAAGCATAAAAAATGAGTGCCCACTCCCTGAAAAATTCAGCTGGAGAGATGTGAACGGCACGGACTTCTCGACGCCTGTGAAAAACCAGGAACCGTGCCCGAGTTGCGAGGCTTATGCCTTATGCTCGGCACTTGAGACAATGGTTCAGTACAAGGTCGGTTATAACTTCGGATGCGACCTTTCTGAGGCACATCTTTTCTTCTGCTCCGGCGGGACATGCGCATGGGGCGTGAATGCCAGCCATGCCGCAGACTATCTCGTGGAATACGGCGTTCCGGACGAGGGATGCTTCCCCGACCCGCAGAGAAAGACGGATGCGGATTGCAACATGACCCTGCCCGACTGGCAGAACCGCACCGTTAAGATAAAGGAATGGGGATGGGTTGAGAATGACGCGGAAAGCATAAAAAGGGCATTGATTGAGCACGGGCCCCTCGTGATATGCATATTCGTATGGAATGATTTCATGCATTACCACGGCGGCATATACAAGCATAGATGGGGCAGGCTTGTCGGGGGACATCTTGTGACGCTGTTCGGCTACGACGACGAGCAGCAGTACTGGCTTGTGAAAAACAGCTGGGGTACAAACTGGGGGGAGGGCGGATGGTTCCGCATGGCTTACGATGCCGACATGCTAATACCCGGATGCTACGGCGGCACCGGAATTCTCTACATGGACGGCGTGTACGGCAATCTCATGCCAGATGTGCCGAAAGTTTACATAGAGGAGCCGAGGAGATATCACGCTTACATAATGGGCAGGGAGATGCCGACAATATTCGGCAGGGTGGTATTTGAGGTCGGTATTCCGCGAGTTTTCGGGCATACAACTGTGAAGATAAATGCAACAAACACGGAGAGGGTGGATTTCTACGTGGATGACGAATTGAAGTACACTGACAGCGAGGCACCGTTCTCTTGGAGCATGCACACATCTCCCGGGCTGCATACAATAGAGGTTTACGCCTACAGCGATAAGGGCAAGATATCGAAGGATATGGTGGATGTTTTTGCCATATAGCCGGGCAAATTATAATAAAGAAAAGGGATTATAGTACCGATGAGTGTAAAGAGCAAGGTTCTCATAATCGTGGTTGTTGTTTCCATACTGATCGTTTCCATCATCATGTACAACTGGACGGAAAGCGGGCACAGCGAGGAAAGTCCCTCCGCGGTGCTGGAGGCATATCCTGAAAACTTTACAGTATATGAGGGCGGCTCTGTTGCCATAAATCTAAAATTTGAGTCTGACAGGGGCATGCCGATATCATCAGATATAGAGTGGCAAATATCCGCCACAGGAGATACGGGCAGGATAACATATCCGCCTGACATGAATACAACAGCCACAAATTCTTCCGGAATGCTTTCTGTGACGTATCACGCCCCTGAGGACGTGGATGTAATGAATCTGTCAATCAAAATAATTGCCAAAGCCTTCTGGCAGGGAAAGAATTACACTGCGACCATAAACGGCACTGTGAAGCCCATATTGCACAACACCAGCATATCGCTTTCAAGTACCAGAAAGAAAATGATTGCCGGCGAAACATGCCACATGGAAGCAACATTGATGGGCTATGTAAATCAGAGATGGCTGCCCCTCTCAAACAAAACGGTCAAATTCGTATTTTTTGGAACTGAAAGCGGCTCTACCATCAAAAAACTGGGCGAAAAGAAAGGTTTAACAAATTATGCAGGAAAAGTGGAAATCCCTTTTTTCCTTTCTGATGTCAATTCCACCACAGACGTAATATGTTCCGCCAAATTCGAACAGAATCTCTCGGAAGAGGTTGATTACAGGGAAGGCAGCCGCCTGCTCAATCTGACTGTGGTTCCGGAAAAGCCGGGAGATTTTCCCGTTGTTCTCATTCACGGGTGGATCGGCTCGACAACAAACTGGCTTTTAAACTATACATGGTGGAACCTCAGCCAGGAAC
>CAZOAF010000141.1:0-2237 GCA_964577775.1 uncultured Thermoplasmatales archaeon
AAATTTAATTACCTCCGTTTCATTCGTCATACGATGAGGGGCAAATTCTTCACCTTCGAGGGAATCGACGGGTCGGGCAAGACCACCATTTCAAAAATGGTATACGAGGATACCAGGAAAAGATGGGATGCCGTATGGACAAAGGAACCAACGGACGGATGGCTGGGAAAAGCGGTGGAGAGGGCAGTGGAGGAGGGAATGGACGCTGCCACAGTTGCACTTCTTTTTGCAGCGGACAGAAAAGAACATCTGGAGGACATCAACAATTGGTTGGACGGGGGCAAAACAGTTATATGCGACAGATATGCAGACTCCACCATTGCCTATCAGGCGGTGAACCTCGCCGGAATTGATGAATCCATAAAATGGCTCATGGATATTCACTCCCCCTTCTATGTTGAACCCGACGTTACTTTCCTTTTCGTGATAGACCCTTCGGTTGCTATGAATAGAATAGAGGGAAGGAACCTGTCACCTTTCGAAAAAATATCTTTTCTGGAAAAAGTGCAGGAGAACTATCTCAGAATTGCCGAGGGCAGTAAAAGATTTGTCAAACTGGATGCAACCGAAAGCAAAGAAAAATTGAAAGAGAGATGTTTAAAAATTATAGAGGAAGAGATGGGCTAAGAATAGCCCCCTATTTTCAGTGACGGGTCTCCGAGCAGCACCCATTCCTCTACGGTCTTGCAATCTATCCTGTCATCCATTGGCGGAAATTTGATAGCATACTGTGTCTCGGCCTGACCGAATGCTTCTCCCAGTATGTCTTTCCCCTGACCATATGCCTCGAACAGCTTTGCCTCTATGTACCCGCCGTTGTACTGGATGCAGTCGGGAATGCCATCCTTATCGCCGTCTCCCGTTGCTCCGTACCCGAGCCCTGCATATCCTATGGTTGCAATCGAACCGCCGCCTGCCATCTTGACCAGATGCCAGCTCCAGCATTCGTATGTAGGCTGGTATGTCCACTCGTTCTTCTGGAAATCCAGCAGACTGATGTTGAACTCGCTGTTGTGGCAGCCTCCAACGCTCACCACTGGAAGCTTTTCTCCGTTGTGGAGCAAATCCATGTTGTATGTCATCAATCCATTGATCCAGAGGTCGTGATTGTTATGGAAATGGGTTGCCCATGCAGTGGGGCTTCCGTGCCCGTCGAATGCCACGAAGCCAAATCCTTCACTGAAGGTAGGTATTACATTTAACCATGCCAGTTTGCCGCCGAGTTTGGTTTCCTGTCCCTGGAAAGGCAGGGAACCATCAGACACAAATAGTTTTGTTGCCTGGAATTCGGATGGCATGAAACTAAAATGATGCTCCGTAGTTATTTCTCCATCGATAAATTCGTCTCCGGGAAATGTGTCCCCGCCAACCAGCAGCATTCTGTTGAACCACGACGGGTCTGCAGGTGAGCTCTCGTAAGTTATTATCTTGTCAACAACGGTCTGAACCTCCTTCACGCTCCTGCATGCAAGCCTGCCGACATAAACATCGGGATAGCCGTCAATCGGGTCCTTTCCGTATTTGAACGACCATGCTGCATAAATACCGTCTCCGTTTGTATCCCACGAGGAGAAGTTTCCGTCCGCATCGTAAATGTCCGCGAAATAGAAATCACTGACATACCCCTTCTCCGCCTGGTCATCCAGTGCAGCATATCTAACTGGTACCCACCACAGACTGTCATCCACCTTTGTCGGGCCGTCGTATCCCCAGTTGCCCGTGATGTACGATTTCTTTCCGCCAACGAGCAGGACATACTTTATTCCCCACTCCTCGATACTGTCCTTGATGAAGTACTTCATCTTTTCCGCCCCGTCCCTTCCCTGCACCGGGAAGTAGTTGCTGTTGTATATCTCATCCAGAGTGACCATGATTGTCCTCATTCCGTGGCTGTTCTTGTGGTCCACCAGTGGCTGCAAAGTATCGGTAAATTCTGACGGGGCAATAATAAGCAAATCGTACACATCGTTCGTGAGCAATGATTCCGATGGCGGCGTATACCTGACCTCTATGCTCATGTCGTTAACGTACTCCATCTCATTGCTTGCGGGAAGATAACGCGCCGGAAAAGCACGTATCGTGAGAAACACGACATGCTTTCCGTCTTCCAGCCCGGCACCCGCACTCCACTCGACCCAGTTCGACGGGTATGGCTCGTTGCTCTGATATATCTCTCCTTCCTGCGCTGCTTTCGGTTCGGCACCGTTGAGCGGTACCGCCTCCGGGGCGGGTGCTAT
>CAZOAF010000142.1:0-2141 GCA_964577775.1 uncultured Thermoplasmatales archaeon
CCCACTGCTGAACGGACTTTGTATGCCCTGCTCCCAGATCGGTCATGTCGAACGTGCCGACATAACTTGTCTGCGTCTGGACGTAAGCATCCCCGAGTATGTGATGCCCCTTTGCCCCGTATTGCTTGAAGAACTCTATGGTTATCCACCCGTCGCCGCCCCCTGTCGTGCAGTCCCTTCCCGGCACCCCGTATCCGAGTCCCGTATTTCCCATGCTTGCAATTGACCCGCCGCTGGGATTTCTCACAAGCCGCCAGCTCAGACATTCGGGCACCGGCTGCCCGTACGTCCACATCGAATTGTCGGGCAGGAACGGGAAAAGGAGATGCAATGCATGGAATACCGCAGGCACAACCGATACGTTGAACTGGCTGTTGTGGCATCCGCCTATGACCGTCACGGGCAGTTTCTCACCGTTCGAGAGGGTGTCAGCCGGAAACGCCGGGAGACCTATGTAAGGGAACCATGGCTTTAACTGAGTGACCGTGAGTCCCGTGATGCTACCATACTGGCGGTTGCCCGGCACACCGGGATAATGGTCGCCCCATGAATTCGGGCTTCCATGTCCCGACATGAATACGAAGCCGCTTCCCTCGTTTAATGCTTCCAGCACATCATTCTGTCCCGTAAGGCGTCCGTTCGATGCATACAGAACATTATGCTCGAAACTTTCCGGCATGTAGTACAGCCCGCCGCCGCGCCCCTGCACCGCACGGTCGCCGACGGCCCACTCGCCCTCGTAGAACATCTCGGTATTGTTGCGCCATGCGGAGAAAACCTGCTTGCCATCTCCATCCGTTATCCAGACATGGATATTCGTCAGATTGCCGTATGGCTGCGGGTCGTACGATTTGCCCCTGATTGTGAGCACGCCGTCCTGGTAGCTGACATTCGCCCAGTGCATGAAGAAATTGAGATAAGCCTCGCTCTCGCCGGGCGAATAGAAGTAATCGGTGTTCCCGAGCACGTCCCCCTCGGAAACCGACACGATTTCCGCAATCGGCGGCGCAGGATACCCGTTCTGCAGGGCAGGATTCAGATGGTCGTCATGGTTGAAATGCAGGTCCGTTTCCCTGCTTCGGTCAAGGGTTATATGTACGGCATCTACAGGTCCTTCTTCCTCCTCGTCATTCATGCTCTGGGCGTATACCGTGTAACTGCCGTCGGGCAGGGAGTTTGTATCCCATCTTATATTCAGGTCATGCTGGTCAAGGAATCCGTCGCCCGATATGACCGTCATCTTCTCAAACCACGAAGGGTCGCAACCGCCGTTTTCGTAGTTGATGATTTTATCCACAACGGTCTTCACCTCCCTTATGCTGCGGCAGGCAAGCCGGCCCACCGCCACGTCCGGGAACAAATCCAGGCCCGTGTCATTCTCAACGCCCGGTTTGTTCCATGCGGCGAATATACCGTCACCGTTGGGGTCCCAGTCCTCAAAGACGCCACCTTCCCCGTAGACATCCGCATAATAGAGGTCGCTTATGACTCCCGGGTCGTGTATGGTTTCCTCGTCAAGCGGAAATGCGGGATTATCCCACAGATTCGTGTATCTGACGGGAACATACCAGCCACTGGAGCCGATGTTCGAGTTGTCCTTGGGTTTTGCCCAGAACTGGGATTTCAATCCCCCCACAAGCATGACATACGAAACACCCCAATCCTCCATTGAATCCTTGATGAAATATTTTATCTTCTCCGCATCGTCCCGCCCCCCGTATTCCCGGTATATCTCCTCGGTTGTCTTCAGAAACGTGGAAATGCCATGGTTGTTCTTGTGTTCGACAAGACGTTCAAGTTCGCGGGAGAATGAATCCGGAGCTATTATCACCATGTCATAGGTTTTGGATGATGGAAACGGGCTGTGCAATGGTCTGTCATATGAGACGCTGACATCGGCACTTCCGGCAATTTCCATGCTGTTATCCGCAGGCGCATACCTGACCGGATAAAAATCAACAACAAGGAGTGTTGCATGCTCGCCCGCCTCGTTCAATCCGCATCCGACCCTGTACGAATACCACGTGTCAGGATAATAAGCATGCCGGCTGTAGACGCTATCATCCTTTGGCTGCCTCATCACCATGCCGCCATCTGCACTCAACGGGACCATTGCCGATGCAGGGCGGAGGGGCGAAGAA
>CAZOAF010000143.1:0-2095 GCA_964577775.1 uncultured Thermoplasmatales archaeon
AGGTAAGCGAGGAGGCGGAGGCTATAGCGCCTGCGGAGGAGGAAGCGGAGGATGTAACCGAGTCGGAGGTGGCGGAGGGGGACAAAGGTAAAGAAGAAAAAGAACAGGCCTGAGAATTAAACCGATTCGTAACATAGGTCGGGCAAACCTGTGTAATTATTGGCCACTGATATAAGATATCGGAATGAGAGTTAACTTGTAGCAGTGCTATGTCTCTGGACCTATTATACTCCCAGATTTTTTATTATCTCGTCCTTCAATTCAAATATTCCCTCCCCTGATTCGCATGAGACTTTCAAACATTCCCTATCCGATCTGTATATGTCTGATTTGTTTTCCACTACGATTATTGGTAGCGATATTTCATTCTTTATATTCTCCAGAAGATTGTATTGCTCTTCAGTGGTATAGCCACAATATTGCGTCGGGTCTATCACAAATACAATTAAGTTGGCAAGATGGTATATGGCTGCCATTGCCTGCCGTTCCACCTTGTTTCTACGGGATATGGGCCGGTCCAGCAGCCCCGGGGCCTCCACCACCTGAATCTTATGGTCGGTGTATTTTCTGGTAACGGAGAAGTGTCCCAGTACCAATCCTGTTGTTGTGAATGGATACGGTGCAATTTTTGGCTTTGCCTGCGACAGTCTGCGGAGCAGGGATGATTTCCCCACATTCGGATACCCGACCATTACTGCCGTGGGGAGCCCTATCTCGATAGATGGCATGTTGCGGATTTTCTTTCTTGCCTCCTCCAGATGCTCAAGGTCTTTGCTGACCCGATGAATGATAGATGAAATTCTCCCATACGCAGATTTTACCATGTTCTCACAGTCTTCCCCTTTCCTTATTTTTTTGATATACATCCCGGAAATGGTATCGCATTTCTCTCTTGCCCAATCTATCGCACCAAGGGATTTTTTGAGTCCATCTATCCCCACCGATACATCGATGAGTTCATAGTACAGGGGATGAAGGTTATCGAAGCTCGGAAATGATTTGACATACTGGTTTAGATATGAATCGATGGTTTTCCGAACCGTCTGGATTTTCTTTATGGCTTTCTTTTTTTTGTTGGGATCATCTACCTTCTTTGCCTTTTTGAATGCCCTGTCTATCAACTCGTCCGACGGTTCTATCTTTGGAATGCGTGCCATGGCAAAACTTTATCTAGCCAAAGCAAATTAATGTATCGGTTAAAATGGAGAAAGAAGAAGGTTTTATACTGTCAAATAAGTTTCGCAAGGCGGTGTTCCTGGAGGTGGCGGCCGGGGGCAAATATGTGAACGAGATAGCAAAGAAACATCATCTGTTCCCGAAGATGGTGGAGAATGCAGTTGCTGATTTGAAGGAAAATGGAATAATAAAAGATGACGGGGGGCTTGAGCTTACAGATACCGGAAAAAAGATTTTTACCAAACTCAAGGGCAGTGATATCATATGAAATGTTGATAAGGGGCAAGGTTATATCTGGAAAGGGCGAGGGCAAAAAATACCTATCTGAAAAGATATATGCTGAGCAATTTAAGGAAAATCTATCATTCATTCCGTTTCCCGGCACACTGAATTTATCGGTTAAAGAAGAAGATTATGAGAAATTTAAAATTTTAAGAGAAGAGAAGGGGATAATAATACACGGATTTGAACATAACGGAAAGAAATTTGGTGACGTTAAATGCTTTGTATGTACGGTGGGCGGCAGGGAAAGAGGAGCTATCGTAATTCCAGAAAAAAGTCACTACAATAATGTATTGGAGGTAATATCTGATAGGAACCTGAGGGGTATCCTTTCATTGAGGGATGGCGATGAAGTTGATATCCTGGTAGGTGAGTACGAATAAATGCAGGGTTGCCTGATGTTTTAAGTTCAGCTGAATACAATGGAAGACATGTATAGGTATTCAAAGTTGTAGTACTCGCTGTTTTCCATGGTTTCTTCGTACCCACAGTGCGGGCATACCCAACATGTCTTGTACCCGAAGCTGAATTGCCTCATCACCTTGCTGCAGTGCGGACATATATGCATGTTATTCCTCCCCGAACTTGTGAAAAGTATGAAGATGTATATAAAATCAGATGATTTTTTCTGTTATTG
>CAZOAF010000144.1:0-2054 GCA_964577775.1 uncultured Thermoplasmatales archaeon
TATCGAAGAAAATCTGCCTTTTGTCTTATAGATAATGGAAACTGCAGAAGCAATAGATGAATACCTGAAAACAGGTGAATGGAAGGAGAATTGAGACTATTCATACAGCTTTATTGCATTCGCGCCCAGGGTCAGGTTCATGTCTTCTGCAATGCTCATGCATTTGACTTTCAGGAAGTAAACGATGGGCTTGTATGACGTTTCCGAAAAGGCCTCATAGTTTGCCATGCCCTTGCATATGATCAGTGGGGCATTTTCCATTTTGCGTTTCAATTTATCCTCAATGCTGTCAAAATCAACACCCACCGCAAATGAATTCGTTGTCATTATCTCATCTACCACGTCGCCGAAGTGAAGTGATGCTGCATCCTCGTATGTGGCATCCGTGAGAATCGGCTCTCCCTTCACAACGAGCGTTACGCCGGTGCCCTGTTTTTTCAATTCCCTGCAGACCAGTCCGTCAAATACAATCTCGCCGCAATTGTCGGTGAAATAGAGAATGTCTCCTTTCATGTGCTTTCTCGCCCTTTCAAGGTCATTATGCTGCAGCCCCCTTTTCAATTCATCTCCAAAAATCCTCTCCAGTTCCTCCGGCGAGGAGGCGCTGCCGGCGATGCCAAAATCGATGGAGTTGCCTACTATTGAGCATAGTATCGCCGCCTCCAGCCGGTCATCGCTTCCATCGATAAAACGTTCCGCCTCAGGAAGAAGTTTTCTTGCGATTTCGTTGCTTCTTTTTTTGAGTTCCGAATACGGGTCCGGATTGCCGAGCATATCGTATGCTGCTTTGTGCACCAGAGTTGAAATCTGTGCCGAGCTTTTCTCGCCCCCGTAGTTGTCCATTATTATTTGGGTGGCATTCCTTATGATTTTCTCCTGTTTCCCGGGGTCTGCGTCTGCAAGTTCAGCCTCGAAAAGAACCCGGTTGAGCAGGCAGGGGACGCAGCGCGGCTTCATCTTCATTGATGGGGGAATGGGAAAGGGTATAAATCGTTTTCACGGTGAAAGGTATATATGGTTTATGTGCATCTCTTTTCGGTGGATAAATGGCAGTCGAACTTACAACGGAAAATTTCCAGGATTTTGTGAAGAGTAATGATGTGGTGCTTGTGGATTTCTGGGCGGAGTGGTGTGCCCCATGCGTTATGATGGCCCCGGTTATAGATGAACTTGAGGGGGAAATGGACGGTGTAAAATTTGCAAAACTGAATGTCGATGAGAATCCCGAGATAGCATCGATATTCGGCATCATGAGCATACCAACACTCATGGTATTCAAAGGGGGGGAGGTGGCAGATATGGTGGTGGGGGTTGTTGCAAAAGATACGTTGAAGGAGAGAATAGAGAGGCACGTGTAGTGCCTGTTTTGTTGTTCTTTCTGATTTACTTCACGAGGGGTCCGCCCAGCGGCAAAACTGTTTTTCCGAAACTCTCGTTTATGACTTCTGCCATGGCGACATACACTGCACTCAGCCCGCACAGTATGCCTTCCAGTCCTATCCACCCTCCGCTTATCCATCCCCACTCCTTCATTGCCAGAAGGTAGAAAAGTATGAAAAGCGTGGAGAATATGACCTGCAGACCCGTATTTGCCTTCAGCGTGCCGATGAACATCATCATTGTGAAGAATCCCCACATGAAGAAGTACCATCCCATTGATGCAGGGACAGGTGCGTTAACTCCCTTCACCACATCTGGCAATATCAGAAGGGCGACAAGCGATAACCAGAAAAGCCCGTATGATGTGAAGGCGGTTGTCCCGAATGTGTTGCCATTCTTGTATTCCATTATTCCGGCAAATATCTGTGCCATGCCTCCGTAGAATATTCCCATTGCGAGAATCATTGAGCCCAGAGGAAATTTATCAGGGCTTGCATTATGTATGTTCAGAAGCACGGTTGTCATGCCGAATCCCATCAAACCGAGTGGTGCAGGGTTTGCAAGTTTCATGAGGTGGTATATGAATCGTATATAATTTTTTTTTGGTTTGATATGGGAAAAAAGCGCCGGCGACCGGATTTGAACCGGTGACCGCTCGGTTAACAGCCGAGTGC
>CAZOAF010000145.1:0-1970 GCA_964577775.1 uncultured Thermoplasmatales archaeon
GCGCAGCGGGAACTCATGGGTCCCCATCCTGTATCATATCCCGTGGACGGGCTTAACAGCATAGCAGGAAAATTTGCATCATGGATTGAAAGCAACGGAGGAAAAATCATACATCAAAGGGTAAATAAGGTGATTATGGAGGATGGGAAAGCGACGGGTATTTCGGCAGGAGAAGATAAAGAGTATGATGTGGTTGTATCAAGTCTTCCCGTGCAGGACACCTTTTCGATTGCCGATGAAGGCAGTTTCCCTCATGAGTGGACCGAGAAGATAAAGAAACTGGAGGGAACGGGAAGCATATGTGCGTACTATGCGCTGAACGAGCTGGACCAAAATCTTGTCGGAAAAGCTTTCGTGTTCATAGAGAGGGATGCAGGAGTTGAGGGCAACGATGCAGTGGGCATGATTGACTTCAAGATGGCAAGTCCCGAATCCGGTATGTCCCCGCCGGGCAGGTACCTTGTGCAGGCATATGTCATATGCACGCCGGAAGAGGCAAGAAACAAGAAAAAGGCAGAAACATTGAGGGGCATACTTGACAAATACATGGAGCGGGTGGTGCCGGAATACCGCAAAAAGATGGAGTGGTGCATATATCCCTCGATATGGCATCTTGACGGTGTTGCAAAGACCATAGATAATGAAAAGCCGGCTGTTACCACACCTGTGAAAAATTTCTTCATTGTCGGTGATTCCACGAATGCGAAGGGGGTGGGCATAAATTGTGCTGCCGACTCCGCAAATCTGCTGATGGATGAATTGGGGAAGTAACTCACTCCTCTCTCTCCGCCTTCCTCAGATAGATTCTCGACACTCTTTTGATTTTCATGTATTTCTCCAGCTGCTCTTCAATACGGGGCGGCAACTCCTTGTTTTTGTAGGCATTCGAAAGGGCTATCGTATCCAGCCGTGTGAAGCGGTCGTAGATTCCACCCTGTTCGAGGATTTTCTCGACCTCCTCCCGCCGCGGGTCATTCGCATCCGGGAACCACGGATTTTCGTAGATTTTGACGTTGGCAATCTTCTCGCTCCCGTAAACGTACTGCACGTCGTTCCTTCTGGCATAGTCCACTATTCTCTCCTTCAACCCTTCCCTGATTTTTTCCAGTTCCTTTATCTTGCTTTCCACCTCCCAGTATTTGTTGACCAGGGCACGTCCGTCCTCCCATCTCACCTCCTCGGCAGGCAATTCCTCGATAGTATGCTTGTGTTTGAAAAGGGGACAGAGATGCTGGTACTCGCAGTACGGGCAGAGGGCAGACTCGTTCGGGGAGAAATTTTCCTCATCCATCGCCCTCTCTATCTCCATTATTTTTTTGATTGTGTCCTTCCTAACCCTTTCCAGCTCCTCCCCGCCTTTCTTTATCCTCATCTCTCTGTTGAACGCAACGTAGTGCCACACAAGCTCTGTTTCAGGGGCATCGTACATCTCCTTCACCGCAAGGGCGTAGAGGGCGAGCTGGCGGTCCTTCCCCAGCTCCTCCAGCGTCGGCAGGGTCATGGATGTTTTGTAGTCATGTATCTCGTAGACGCCATCTCTCTCCGAGAGGCGGTCTATTATGCCCCTTATTGTATGATTGCCCAGTTTCAGAAATACCATCTTCTCCAGTGCAATCGTCCTTTCACCGTCGAAGGGTTTGTAGGTCTCATAATAGTTGCGTATGTACTCCTCCCCCATCTCCCTGTAGTTTTCCGGGCTGTATTCTTCTTTTACAACGAAGATGCTGTCGTCCATCTCCCTTTCCCATCTATGGTTGTAGAACTCGATTAGCTCATCTATTCCGCATGTTTTGTGGAACATCTTGTCCTTATAGAGTTTCTCGAGTGTTTCATGAACCCTGCTGCCCATGAATGCCTCGATGTTTCCCCTTGTCGGTTTTATTTTGTCGACGTATCTGAATTTGAATTTCAGCGAGCATTTTTCGAAGGTGGAGATGCGGGATGGCGAATAATAGGACATGTTTTGTTAT
>CAZOAF010000146.1:0-1832 GCA_964577775.1 uncultured Thermoplasmatales archaeon
CCTCGCCACATATCGGGCACTTGACAACCATGATACCTCACAGGTTAATCCATACACACCTTAAAAATTTATTTATCAGAATGCATCACTCCGACGTGAGTATGTCCTCTATCATCTTCCTGAATTCCGAGGGAAGAATCGTCCTTTCAATGACCTTCTTTGCCCCGGCATCTTCCAGATTCTTCGCCCATTTTGTGGCAAACCATGCAGTATAACCGTATATATTGGCATCGGGGTCCATCTCCAGTATTTTACGGGTTGCCTCGACGCCGTCCATCCTCCCCGGTCCCCACTGGGTCAAATTGAGATCCATTATGACAAGGTCGGGTTTCATCCCCTTGTCCATAAATTCCCTGTATTTCTTGATGCCTTCCTCTCCGCTCAGTGCACCGTGGACCTTTATGGGAATGCCGGAACGGGAAAGATTGCGACGTATAAGGTCCTGCATCGTCTCCTCAACGTCTACGACCAGAACTATTTTTGTTTTTTCCGTCATCGCCAGAATGAAATACAAACTGCTTATATAACTTTTACAGGATAAAACGACTCACAGCTCTGCCTCGAAGTCCTCCACCCTCATCTCAAACTCGTCGTCGCTTTTTATGACTCCCCTGTTCTTTAATATCTCCCTTGCAAGAAGCCAGTATGTTAATGCCAGTGATTTTCGCCCCTTGTTGTTTACAGGGACAACCCAGTCCACGTATTTTGTCTCGTTGTTTGTATCGCAAAGGGCAACAACGGGCAGTCCCACCTTCACGGCCTCCTTGAGCGCCTGGGCATCACCTATGGGATCCGTAATCAGCAATATATCTGGCTCCGAGAAGGTGTCACAGTGGGGATTTGTCAGGGTACCCGGCAGAAACCTTCCGGGCATTGCAACTATTCCCGTAGCCTCCGAAAGTTTGGATATCGGCTTCTGCGCATACTGACGAACTGCCACTGCAAGGATTTTTTCCGGGTCATATTTTGCAAGAAGTTTGCCTGCAACTTTTATGCGGCGGTCGCTCTCCGCTATGTTTATTATATAAAGCCCGTCATTCCTCACGCGTGAAATGAAGGGTTCCATATGCGATGTTTTTTGCTGTGTTCCTATCTCGGTACCACATGAAATGTACATTTCTTCGGGTACAAGCATCTTTTCTTCTTCCATGTATTCACCCTATACAACAGGACCTTTTATAAGCTTTCCCTCTCTTTTAACAGTCATCGGAATGACTTCCTTTTCCAGTTCGCGCAACGCAAGCTCTACCGGATTGCTGGTGTCCTTCGGCTTTTTAATAAGCAAGGGTGCACCCATCGCTATCTGCAATGCCCTTGCGCCGATTATCCTTGCTTTCTCAAACCTAGTATAATGCACATTACACCTCTAAAACCGTGCGAAGTATGTATGTAACTGCTATTTAAAAGTTTTTTTGTTGGTAAAAATGCAGGAATTGGGATGTTCCTTACACCAATTTTCGCATTTTTCAGCCCAATGCTTTTCTCTGTAGGGCAATCTGCATATCTCGCACTGGTACAGACCTCCAAGCTCCTTTACCACATTGCTGACAATGGCACCTGATTCATAATTCTTCCTTGTGACCCATGTTTTCCGCACCGTAACACCAAAACTTAAATAGCTTTCCGGCAATCTATATACATGATACCCATATCCGCAATCGTCGTGCTTATACTGATTCTGCTTGTGATACTTGCATCTGCCATAAAAATCGTGAGGGAATACGAGAGGGGCGTGATATTCCGTCTCGGCCGCCTTCTCGGTGCCAAGGGACCCGGACTGTTCTTCATACTGCCCATATTCGACAACATGGTGAGAATAGACCTAAGGGAGC
>CAZOAF010000147.1:0-1766 GCA_964577775.1 uncultured Thermoplasmatales archaeon
TCGGTGGCGTATCCCGAGATGAACGTGAAAATCGTGGCGACGCATGCAGGCATATCCGTGGGCGGCGACGGAGCTTCCCATCAGATGATAGAGGATATGGCGCTGATGCGTGCACTGCCCAACATGCGCGTCATTGCGCCTGCGGATGCCATAGAGGTCGAGGATGTGATACCTGCAATAGCCTCCATTCCGGGTCCGTTCTACGTACGCATGGGAAGGGCTGATGCACCCGTGATTTTCAGCAGGCACAACAGATTCAGGGTCGGAAAGGCAAAGCTGCTCCGCAAGGGAGATGACGTTGCAATCATATCGACGGGCACGATGACAGCCGAGGCATTGAAGGCTTACGATTTGCTCAAAAAGGAAGGCATAGGGGCAAGGGTTATCCACATGCCGACCGTGAAGCCTGTGGACAGGAAGGAGGTTATGAAGGCTGCAAGGGACACGGGGGCAATCGTTACCTGCGAGGAGCACACGGTCATAGGCGGTCTGGGTGGCGCTGTCTCCAGGGCGATGAGCGAAGACCCCGTGCCAATGATAAGAATAGGGATAAATGACACGTTCGGCGAATCAGGGGAGGCGGCGGAACTGGTGAAGAAATACGGCTTGACGGCGGACAACATAGCAAAAACCGCAAAGAAAGTCATGAAGGTGAGAAGATGAAAATATTCATAGACACGGCAGATATCGACGAGATAAAGGAGGCGTATTCGTGGGGAATCGTTGACGGTGTTACGACAAACCCATCGCTGATAAAAAAGGCGGTTGACAAGTTGAAGGCTGGTGGGAAGGAGGTTACGATGGAGGATTACATCGGGGACATATGCCTTGCGGTTGACGGACCGGTGAGCCTCGAGGTCAAGGGAACGAAAGCCGGGGAGATGATATCGGAGGGCGAGATGCTGTACGAGAAATTCAATCCGGTGAACAACAACGTCGTGATAAAAGTTCCCGTGAATACTGCCATGTCGCCCGAGGACGGGAATTTCGAGGGAATAAAGGCCATAAAGACGCTCGAGGAAAGGGGAATCCCCACAAACGCAACTCTCATCATGACGCCCGAGCAGGCGCTCATGGCGGCAAAGGCGGGCGCAAGCTACGTGAGCCCGTTTCTCGGCAGGGTGGACGATTACATAAGAACGAAACTCGGCGTCGAATTCGGCAAGACGGACTACCACAGCGCTTCCATGGTCAGAAAGACGGAGGGGGCGGGGATGGCGGAGTCGGATGACGGCCATGCCGGTATGTACCGGAAACTGAAGGACGTGGAACTCGGTGACAACGGGATATACAGCGGCGTTGAGCTTGCCAGGAGTATCATGATGATATACTGCGCCTACGATTTCGATACGGAGGTAATTGCGGCAAGCGTGAGGAACGCACGGCAGGTGAGGGAGGTGGCGGAGCTGGGGGTCGACATTGCCACGATTCCGTTCAGCGTCATAAAGGAGATGATGTCCCATTACAAGACGGCTGAGGGCATGAGGAAATTCACCGCCGACGTTGTGCCGGAGTACAGGGCGCTGTTTGATTAAGCATTCGAATCCATAAATCCTTAAATATATGATGAAGAATCATAGAATAATGAGAAAGCTGGCAATTATTTTTATTGTAGCGGTACTTGCTTTTCCCTTGGTCAGTGCATCCTCCCTCGAAAAGCCGGATTGGAGAGAAGGAGATTACTGGAATTATGAGATAGTAACAGTTGGAATTGAAAGGAAAGAAACATCATCGACAACCATTGTAGGCATGGAAAATATTACTGT